>DASWQB010000350.1:0-13585 GCA_036398335.1 Afipia sp.
GTAATGTCATTATAAGAGAGACCGACCTTCTCCAGCGCCAGCACGATGACACCGTGCGCGCTCGATCCCTTGGTGAAGGCAACGCGCTTGCCCTTCAGATCGGCCAGCGAACGGATGGCGGAATCCTTCGGAACGAGAATACCCTGCCCGTTGGTGATCGGCTGACCTGCGGCATAGACAATCGCCGCGCCTGCGGCCTGCGCGAAAATCGGAGGTGAATCGCCGACAGCGCCGTAATCGACGCTGCCGATCCCGACCGCTTCCAGCATCGGAGGACCGGAGGGAAATTCCAGCCATTTCACCTCGATCCCGAGCGGATTGAAATGATTTTCAAGCACGCGCCGTTCGCGCGCGATGACCAGAACTCCGTTCTTCTGATAGCCGATACGGATGTCCTTGCGGGGCGTTTGCGCTCGCGACGGCGACGCCCATAATGCAGCTGCGCTGATGCCGAGAGAAAATTTCAGGAATTGCCGCCGCTTCATCTGGACCTCAAGACGTTAACGCGCAACGCATGCGCCAATACGCTTGAGGAATGATGGTGCGGTGCCCGCAACGTGTCGAGTGTTCGGGGAAAATAGCGATGCACGGCCTGTTCGCGCGAAGCACGCGAGAGAATTCTTTCAATGATCGATTTGAAAGAAGATCAAACTTCTCGCAGGCGCGGCCCGCAAACACGGGTCGGCCCGGCTTTCGAACGACGAATGGCTTAGTCATGAAATGAGTTACAATCGGAATGGGCTAACCGAGCAATCCGATGAGACCAACAGCGCGTCCGCTTCGTGATGTGCGACGCGAATGCACCGGCAGGCGCCGGGCAGCAAACCATTCCAATGCAACGGCGGAAACGGTGACCGATTGGAAAATGGTGCCCAGGGGCGGGATCGAACCACCGACACTGCGATTTTCAGTCGCATGCTCTACCAACTGAGCTACCTGGGCGCCGCTCCCTGGAAAACGACGTTCAGACGACGTCTCAAGGGAGAGCGCCGGTTTATAGTGAGGCTGCAACGCCATGTCCAGCCGCACACGCCTGCTTTTCCGATGGAAATCCAGCGATTTGCCGCCCAAAATATCAGCCCGATCAACGTGTTCGCGGAGCGAGAGTGGGGCTGACCTCAAGGCCCTCGGCCTCGTCGTCCTCCTCGTCGCTGTCCGCCGCCGGAATGGAGTAGGAACCGGACAGCCAGCGGTTCAGATCGACGTCGCGGCAACGCTCCGAACAGAACGGCTTGGACGCTTCAAGCGAGGGTTTTCCGCAGATCGGGCAAGGTTTCATGTGCCAAGGTTTCATGGGTTTAGTCTTAAGACCGCCGTGCCGGTTTTCAAGCCGCGGCAACGAGATCAGACGGCATTGAGCCAGCCGAAACGGACCGGAAAGCCCTCGCCGCCCAGCAGCGCCGTGGTCTCATAAAGCGGCAGCCCGACGACATTACTATAGGAGCCGACCAGCTTGACCACGAACGAGCCGGCGATGCCCTGCACGGCATAGCCCCCGGCCTTGCCCCGCCATTCGCCGGAGCCGATATAGGCTTGGATATCGTCTTCGCTCAGCCGTTTGAAACGCACGCGTGTTTCCACCAGACGCTGGCGAAACGATTCCTTCGGGGTCACGATGCAGATCGCGGTGTAGACACGGTGATTGCGTCCCGACAGCAAACGCAGACATTGGGCCGCCTCGTCGACCAGTTCAGCCTTGGGCAGGATGCGGCGTCCAACAGCCACCACGGTGTCGGCGGCGAGGATGAACGCACCGCGAAGCTCATCGTCAAGCTGCACCGATTTCAGCGCGGCCTCCGCCTTGGCCCGGGCCAGCCGATTGACGCAGACCCGCGGCAGTTCACCGCGCCGGGGCGTCTCATCGACGTCAGCGGGGCGCAATGCATCGGGCTCGATGCCGGCTTGATTGAGCAGGCTGAGGCGGCGCGGCGAACCGGACGCGAGAACGAATTTGGGACGGCCTAACATGGGGATCAATTCGAAATGAGGATGCGGCGCGAAACTATCGGAACGGCTCGAATTCGACAACCGGAGACTGCCGCTACGGCAACCGATTTCACGCATGATCGCCTATTCATTCCTCACCTTCGGGGCACCGAACCTGTCGCGAATTTTTCTTAAAAGCCCGTCCCGTGTGGCGCGATACGCGTCGAGCTGCAATTCACGGCGGCCCTCGACCCCGACAGGATCCGGCGTCGGCCAATATTCCACGTCGGTCGAGAGAGTCGCGGTGAGTTCGAGCGCCTTGTGATGCGCCTCAGGCGCCAGAGTGACGATGAGATCGAAGTTAAACCCCTCCCAATCCTCAAGCTCGGCGACGGTCCATGGCTTGTGCTGCGAGATATCGAGGCCGATTTCGTCCATCACCGCGATGGCGAAGGGATTGGGTTCGCCGGTGGTCGCGCCAGCGGACTGGACATAAAGTCCGCGCGGCACCATCTGCCGCAGCAGCGCGGCCGCCATCGGCGAGCGCACGCTGTTCTGCCCGCACATGAACAGCACCGATTGGGGAGCGCGAACGCGCGGAGCGTCATTCATTGCGCAGGCACATTTTATGAGGGCGCACGACCTGATCCGAAAACCGCTCCACACTTTTCGGGGTCATGCTTGCTGGGCGCATGACCTTATCCGAAAACCGCTTCACACTTTTCGGGGTCATGCGTTACCCTTTCCAATGCAAGACAGAGACGAGCGTGAACAGCCGCCGCGCGGTTTCGAAATCGATCCGCACCTTGCCCTCCAGCCGCTCCATCAGCGTGCGCGAGCCTTCGTCATGAATACCGCGGCGGCCCATGTCGATCGCCTCGATCTTGTCCGGCGTCGCGGTGCGGATCGCCTGATGATAGCTGTCGCAAATCATGAAGTAGTCCTTCACGATCCTGCGGAACGGCGTCAGCGACATCAGATGCACCACCACCGGCGCACCATCCTGCTGGCGGATGTCGAACATCAGGCGATTCTCGCTGATCCCGATATGCAGCGCGAACGGACCCTCGATATCGCTTTCAGGCGCGAACAGGTTCTTCTCGACCAGATCGTAGATCGCGATGGCACGCTCGTGCTCGATATCCGGCCCGGACCGCCCGATCGAATCCTCGTCGAGCGTGATCGCGACGACGCGATTATTGGAATCGTCTTTTGGCGAGGGGCCGCTCATCGCGGATTCAGGCGCAGCCCGACCGAGCGCGCATGGGCCTGCAAGCCCTCGGCCTCGCCCAGCGCCATCGCTGCAGGACCAAGTGCGCGAAGCTGATCGGGGCCGCATTTCAGAATCGACGTGCGCTTCATGAAGTCCAGCACACCGAGCCCCGAGGAAAAACGCGCCGAGCGCGCCGTCGGCAGCACATGGTTCGATCCGCCGACATAATCACCGATCGCTTCGGGCGTGTGAGGTCCGAGAAAGATCGCGCCCGCATTGCGAATACGCGCGGCAAGGCCGTCGGCGTCGGCAGTCATGATTTCAAGATGCTCGGCGGCGATGGCGTTGGCGAGCGGCACCGCCTCATCCACGGATTTAACAAGGATGATCGCTCCGAACTCGTTCCACGAGGCGCGCGCGATCTTTTCACGCGGCAAGGTCTTGAGCTGCGACTCCACAGCGCGCTCGACATTCGTCGCAAGCCCTTCGTCGTCAGTGATGAGGATCGATTGCGCGTTGGAATCGTGCTCGGCCTGCGCCAGCAAATCCGCTGCGATCCAGTCGGCATTGCCGGTATTGTCCGCGATCACCAGCACCTCGGAGGGGCCCGCGATCATGTCGATGCCGACACGGCCGAATACAATGCGCTTGGCGGCCGCGACATAGGCGTTGCCGGGACCGACGATTTTCGACACCGGTTTGATGGTCGCGGTGCCGTAAGCCAGAGCGGCAACAGCCTGCGCGCCGCCGACCCGGTAGATTTCGGAAACACCAGCGAGCCTGGCGGCCGCGAGCACCAGCGGATTGAGCTTGCCGTCCGGTGACGGCACCACCATCACAATGCGTTCGACACCAGCCACTTTGGCCGGCACCGCGTTCATCAACACAGAAGATGGATATGCCGCCGAGCCGCCGGGAACATAAAGCCCCACCGCCTCGATCGCGGTCCAGCGCGAACCGAGTTCGACGCCGAGCGCATCGGTAAAGCTGTCATCCTTGGGCAACTGACGGCGGTGAAAAACCTCGATCCGTTCGCGCGCCAGCTTCAGCGCATCGATGGTCGCGGTATCGCAGGCGCCGGCCGCAGCCTCGATCTCGGCGGCACTGATGCGAAGACTCGCAGCATTCAATTCAAGCCGGTCGAATTTATTCGTCGCCTCGATCAGCGCAGCATCGCCACGCGCGGCGACATCGTTGATGATGGCGCGCGCCGCCGCGTCGATATCGGCGGACACTTCGCGTTTCATGCTGAGGAAGGCGTTGAAACGCTCGTCGAAATCGGCGCTGCGTCGGTCGAGGCGGATCGGCATATTCTGTGTTCCGGCTGATTATGTTCTGTCAGCACTGATATGGGCGCAAGCGGCAGGCGGCATCAGGCCTCTGTATCGGCGGAGATTTCGCCCGCGTCCAGACCGGATATGCCGGGATTGTCCTCGGTGAGGTCGGCAAGCTCGCATTCGATGCATTCGACGTCCAGCCGCAGCATACGGCCTTCCGCGAACATCAGGACCACGCAGCCGCCGGGCTTCTTGCCGGGGTAGAATTCCAGTCCCCACAGCTCAAGCGTCTGATCGGGCGTATCGAGCGAAAGGTTGCGCGCCTTGCAGGACAGCACCCGCTCAAACCGCAGCACGGAGATCAGGCGGCGATCGCAAGGCGTGCCCGACACCATCTGGTCGCAGTCCGGCCGTCTCATTCCGACGATGAAGCGATTTTCGCCCTGCCGCCATAGGATGTCGGCGACGTGCACCTCCCCATCCTGAACATGCGCCGATATCACCGCAAGGTCGTCTTCATCGAGTGCAATCAGTTTACGCAGCGCCGCCATAAGCCACTCGAATAATGGAGTCCTGATAATGGACTGGTCTTTTTATCTTGACGCGTTTTCTTCACGCGAACCGGTCCCCACTTCGCTTGAAAACGCTATATCATTATCCGCTGATGCGCTCGATGGTGGCGCCGCAGGCCGACAGTTTTTCCTCAAGCCGCTCAAATCCGCGGTCGAGGTGATAAACGCGATTGACCGTGGTTTCGCCCTCGGCGGCGAGTCCTGCGATCACCAGCGACACCGAGGCGCGCAAATCCGTCGCCATCACCGGCGCGCCGCGCAGCGTCGGAGTTCCCTCGATCGTGGCGGTCTCGCCGTCGAGCGAGATGCGCGCGCCGAAGCGCGCCAGTTCCTGCACATGCATGAAACGGTTTTCGAAAATCGTCTCCGTGATGTGCGAGGTGCCCTTGGCGCTGGCCATCAGCGCCATCAGTTGCGCCTGCAAATCTGTCGGGAAACCGGGGAACGGCGAGGTTGAGACCTGCACCGGGCTGATGCCCGCGCCGTTGCGCGCCACGCGAATTCCACTGTTGTTGACGGTAATGGTCGCGCCCGCCTGCGTGAGCACATCGAGCGCCGATTGCAGCAATTCGGGACGCGCGCCCTCCAACTGCACATCGCCGCCGGTCATCGCCACCGCCATCGCATAGGTACCGGTTTCGATGCGATCGGGCAGCACGGTGTGGCGCGCGCCATGAAGCTTCGTGACACCCTCGATCACGATGCGCGGCGTACCGGCGCCGGAGATCTTCGCGCCCATCTTGTTCAGGCAGTCGGCGACGTCGGTGATTTCAGGTTCACACGCAGCACCGGTGATGATCGTGGTGCCCTTGGCCAGCGCCGCCGCCATCAGCGCGACATGGGTGCCGCTCACCGTGACTTTCGGAAAATCGATTTCAGCGCCCTTCAGCCCGTTCGGCGCGCGTGCGACCGCATAGCCGCCATCGATGACGATATCTGCGCCGAGTTTTTCAAGCGCCATGATGAGCAGATCGACGGGCCTTGTGCCGATGGCGCAGCCTCCTGGCAGCGACACTTTCGCCTCCTTCATGCGCGCCAAAAGCGGCGCGATGACCCAAAAGCTGGCGCGCATGGTCGATACCAACTCGTAAGGCGCAGTGGTGTCGATGATGTTGGCCGCGGAGATATGCAGCGTCTGGCCTTGATATTCGTGGTCGCCGGGACGCTTGCCCGCCGCCATGATGTCGATGCCGTGGTTGCCGAGGATGCGCTGGACCTGCGCGACGTCGGCAAGACGGGGCACGTTGTCGAGGATCAGCGTCTCTTCCGTCAGCAGGCTGGCGATCATCAAGGGCAGCGCCGCGTTCTTGGCCCCGGAAATCGGAATGGTGCCGTTGAGCTTGTTGCCGCCGACGATGCGAATACGATCCATGCCGAACCTGCTTTTGCTGTGTGAAAGGTAGTCTTAGCGTGTTTTTGCCCAACGGCAAACCGCCGCGAGCGTGTCACGCGCGCGGCAGTTATGTAATCCTATCAATAAGATAACACTATCGGCCCGAAATGGATCAGCCTTTAATAAAGGCCAGCAGATCGGCATTGATGGTCTCGGCCTCCGTGGTCGGCATGCCGTGCGGAAAACCCTTGTAGGACTTGAAGGTGCTGTTCTTCAGCAATTTGGCGCTGAGCGGTCCGGAGGCGACGTAGGGCACAATCTGATCGTCCTCGCTGTGCATCACCAGCACCGGCACACTGATCTTCTTGAGGTCCTCGGTGAAGTCCGTCTGCGAGAAAGCGACGATGCCGTCGTAATGGGCCTTGGCCCCGCCCATCATGCCCTGCCGCCACCAGTTTGCGATGGTGGCCTCCACGGGTTTGCCGGTCTTGTCGTAATTGTAGAAAGGACCTGCGGCGACGTCCCAGTAGAATTTCGAGCGGTTGGCGGCGAGCGCGGCCTGAAAATCATCGAACACTTTTTTCGGCAGACCGTTCGGATTGGCGTCGGTCTTCACCATCAAAGGCGGCACCGCGCTGATGATGGCCGCCTTGGCAACGCGGCTCTCGCCGTGGCGCGCGATGTAGTGCACCACTTCGCCGCCGCCGGTCGAGTGGCCGACATGGATCGCATTCTTCAGGTCGAGATGCGTGACAACGGCCGCGAGATCGTCGGCGTAGTGATCCATATCATGACCGTCGGCAACCTGACTGGACCGGCCGTGGCCGCGCCGGTCATGCGCGATGACGCGAAATCCCTTGCCCAGAAAGAAAAGCATCTGCGCGTCCCAGTCGTCAGCCGACAGAGGCCAGCCATGGCTGAACACGATGGGCTGGCCGCTGCCCCAATCCTTGTAAAAGATCTCCGTGCCGTCCTTGACCTTGATCACTGGCATGACTTGTCCTTTCAACGCTCACGAGAAACACAAACGCATCCGGATGAATGCGGCAACGGGTTGGATCAATCAAGCGAAGCCGACCGGCGCGGGCCGGAATTTTCGAATCGCGGCGACGATCACGACGATGAAGAAAACCAGCGCGACGCCCTGTGTGATCGCGAATGGCGGTTCGGTTCCGGTCGGCGCGTAGACATTCAACAGCGCGACTTTTTGAAACGATTGCGCGATCAGGACGAACACGTTGAACCAGAGCGCGAGCATTGACGTCACGACATAGACCAGGCGCCATTTGCCGGCGAGACGTTTGCCGTAAAGCGCATAGACCGCAACGAGCAGCAGCAGGAGGGAGATGATCGCCACCATGTGCGACGGCAGCAGTTTCGTGAACGGGAATAGAAATCCCGTTGCGTTTGTGAGAATCGTCGTGATCAGGAACAAGGCCGTCCAGGCAGGCAGCTTGTTCGACGAAAGCAGCCCACCCGCAACGACAAAACCGAGCGCAATCGCGATCATGCTGATCACAAGGTGAAGAACTGTAAAACCAGCCAGAGACAAACCCGCAATCATGACGCGCTCCATTTATTTAAGGAAACCGGCAAATTCGAGATGGCTTATCGGCGCACTCTTCATCGAACAAAGTCCTGAAACCTTGATGACACCCCCTGAGTGAAAGCGCCGCGCACACTTCTCAATAATAGCGCGGGATCGGTCCGTTATGCGGCGTCTTGCGGTTCGACAGATCGAACATGATCTCATCAACATAGCACCAGCCCCAGCCTTCCGGCGGATCGTAGCCTTCGATGATCGGATGCCGCGTGGCGTGAAAATGTGCAGTGGCGTGTTTGTTCGGAGAATCGTCGCAGCAACCGACATGGCCGCAGGTCCGGCAAATCCGCAGATGCAGCCAGATATCGCCGCTCTGCAAACATTCCTCACAACCGAGCGCGCTCGGCGTGACCTCGTGAATAGCGGCAATATGCTTGCAGGGCATGCTGATGGTCCGATCCTGGCATTCGCATCCCGTTTCAGCGGACGCGATGATTAAACGCCCGGTCTGCTCGCCTCGTCAAGGAAGCCGTGCAGGGCCGCGACAACCTGCGCACCTTCGCCGATCGCGCCGCCGACGCGCTTGATCGAACCGGCACGCACATCGCCCACCGCAAACACGCCCGCAATGCTGGTTTCATGCGCCGAAACGCCGCGATAAAGGTCTTCGCCGGAAATCCGCCCGGTGATGACAAAGCCGTTGCGATCGAGATCAACCCCGCAATCCTTCAGCCATCCGGTGGCGGGATCGGCCCCGACGAACATGAAGACGTTGCGGATATTGGCTTTGGTTTCCTCGCCGGTTCTGCGATTGCGCCAGCAGACGCGCTCGAGTGCTTCCTCTCCGTCGAGCGCGAAAATCTCGGTCTGGGGCACGAGTTCGATATTTGGCGTCGCCGCGATGCGATCGATCAGATAGCGCGACATGCTGGCAGCCAACCCGTCGCCGCGAATCATCATCCGCACCCGTTCGGCATGCGCCGACAGGAAGACAGCCGCCTGCCCCGCCGAATTGCCGCCACCGACCAGAACGACTTCCTGCTCCGCGCAAAGCTTCGCCTCGATCGGCGAAGCCCAGTACCACACGCCGCGCCCCTCGAATTTTTCAAGCTTTTCAATATCGGGCCGCCGGTAGCGCGCGCCGCTGGCGACGACAACAGAGCGGGCAAGCAATGTGCCGCCGTAGTCAAGCTCAAGCCCGAACAGCCCGTCGCCACGGCCGCATTCCAACTTTTTGACCTCGACCGGGATCATCATTTCCGCGCCGAACTTTTGCGCCTGATTGAAGGCGCGCGCCGTCAGCGCAAGGCCCGAGATGCCGGTCGGAAAACCGAGATAATTTTCGATCCGCGCACTCGCCCCCGCCTGCCCGCCAAAAGCGCGAAGGTCCAGCACCGTGACCGACAGGCCTTCCGACGCCGCATAGACCGCGGTCGACAAACCCGCCGGACCGCTGCCGACGATGGCAACATCGTAAATCTTGCCGCTGTGTTCGCTGATCATGCCCATCGCGCGGGCAAGTTCTCCTTCGCGCGGATTGCGCAGCACGGCGCCGCCGGGCGTGACGATCAGCGGCAGATCGGCGGGAGCCGCCGAATGGCGCGCGGCGAAATCGGCGGCGTCCTTGTCGGAGGCAGGATCGAGGAGATGATAGGGATAGCCGTTGCGCGACATGAAATTTTGCAGCCGCATCACATCGCTGGAATTTTGCGGGCCGATCAGCACCGGACCCGTATGACCGCCTTGGATGAGGCCGACGCGGCGCAGGATCAGCGCGCGCATGATCCGTTCGCCCAGCTCGGCTTCGGCAACCAGCAAAGCGCGCAATCTGTCCGAGGGAATCACCAGCACCTCGACATCGCCCTCCGCTTGGCCGTCAACCAAAGCGGGACGACCGGAAAGCTGCGCCAGCTCGGCGAGAAACTGCCCTTGCCCCTGCTCCGCGATGGGGGTCAAATTTCCGAGGCCATCGCGCTGCGTGATCGCGACATGCCCGGACAGGACCACGAGCATGCCCGGTCCCTTTTGGCCCGCGGTGAAAAGCGCCTCTCCGTTTTTATAATGGGCAACCTCGCCGAAGCCGCGCATGCGCTCGATCTCACGCGGCGTCAGGGTCGGAAACATTTGCTCGTGACGGGGATACAGCGCCGCAAGCGCCGCTTCTCCTTTAGCGATGGTCATGTTGTCATCCGACATCTTGCCCTCGTCCTCCGGCGTCACGATCGCGCCCGCCATGCGGCCTTTCGCCTGGGATTTTCGCCGCTTGAGATTGTCACGCAGCGCACTGCGCAGCCGCGCCTGCCGCGCGCGTTCCCGCTCATCATTCATGGCGATTCATGACGATTCTTGTGACCCCCGTGCCGTCGCATGATCTGGCATGCGCGACTATCACAAACGACCCGGGATAGGATGACAAGAGGGGCACCTGCGGCTTTAGGAGGCGATGCCGGTTACCCATCATGGGGAAGCGGAGCGGAAACAGTGTGTTCCCGTTCAGCAAATTTGCCCAAAATAAGCGGGTGTGGGGTGGCCAATTGCCCGCCCCGCGCTTGCGCCACCGGAGGCATTATGGCAAGGATCGCCCGCCGTTTGGGCGCTTTGGGCCGATTCTTCCGGCCGCAGAAGTGTTGAAATTAAAGTCTTTGAAACGGAAAAGTCTTTAAACAGACGTTTCACATCTGGCGTTCGCTGCCGTAGCTCAGTGGTAGAGCACTCCATTGGTAATGGAGAGGTCGACAGTTCAATCCTGTCTGGCAGCACCAGCCAACTTCCCGCCAGCTCCTATCCCGCCTTCATCGAGGGGCAGGATGCCTGCACCCTGCACGGCGGAACCAGCTTTGATCTGCCTCACGCCCCGCGCTAACATGCGCTCCACCGCAACATTTTCCAAAAAGCATTCCGGACATGATCGGGACTTCCATCAAACGGCAGATCATGGGCATCGCGGTTGGCCTGATCGTGTTGATGGCGGCTGTGTCGATCATGTCGATGTACATGGTCAACCGCGGCGAACAGCAGCTGCAAAAACTCACCGAAGATTATGTGCCGGCCTACGGCAATCTCGCACGCGCCAATGTCTATTCGCTGGAACGGGGCATTGCGATTCGCAACATGGTTATCGACAAGCTGCAATTCCCGCAGGATACAGATCGCTTCACGCATCACCGCAATATATTCGAGGAGAAAGGCGCCGCGTTCGATCGCGAGGTGCAAGCAGCACGCGCACATGTGAAGTCGCTGCTGGACAACAGCCAGACGATTGCTAACAGCGTTGCACTCACGCGCATCCAGAGCCAGATTGATACGGCGGTCGATAATAATCTGCGGCAGATCAACAATGAAATTGCCCGGTTACTGCCGCTCCTGAATACCCCCGATATCAAGTTCTCGGCGGACAGTCTTTTCCGTGTCGATGAAATGCGTGAAGAACTCAATGCGAAACTGGACGGGGTGCGCACAGGCATGATGTCTCTGGTGCGCGAGGGCGGTGACGACAATATCAAGAATCAGAAGGACGTGATGGCGATCGTCGCGATCCTGACCGCGCTTGCCGCGCTGCTGGGATTTGTTTTTTCCATCATGGTCTCGGGCGAGGTGACGCGGCCGGTCCAGCGCCTGCTGGCGGGCACCCGCAATGTCGAGGCCGGAAACCTCAACGATCTGGTCGAAGTCACCTCGCGCAACGAGATCGGGGCTCTGACCGCCGCGTTCAACCGCATGATCGAGCAATTGCGATTGAAGGAACGCATCCGCGAAACCTTCGGAAAATATATCGATCCCCGCGTCGTCGCGGGATTGATCGACAAGCCCGAACTCGCGCTCGCGGATGGCGAGCGGCGTGTCATGACAGTGCTGTTCTGCGACATGAAAGGCTTCACGCAGACCAGCCAGCAGATGACGCCGCAGGGGCTGGTCAAGGTGATGAACCGTTATTTGTCGGTCATGTCCGAGCCGATTCACGATCGGCATGGAATTATCGACAAATATATCGGCGATGCCATCATGGCGTATTGGGGCCCTCCTTTCACCGACGGCGCCGACCACGCGCGCTTCGGCTGCCGGGCTGCCCTTGATATGATCGACCGCGTTGAGGTGCTCAGAGCCGAATTGCCCGACCTGCTTGGGATTCGAAACGTCCCGGTTCAATTCGATATGCGGATCGGCATCGCCACGGGCGAAGTCATCGTCGGAAGCATCGGCTCGCAGTTCATGATGAGCTACACGGTGATGGGCGATACGGTGAACCTCGCATCGCGCCTTGAGGGGCTGAACAAACTCTACAACACCCACTTGCTTGTGTCGGGCGCCACGATATCCGCTGCGGGTGATGTGGAGGCGCGCGAAATCGACCGTGTGATGGTCTCGGGACAAACAACGCCGCAAAGTATTTTCGAAATCATGGCCCACAAGGGAGGGCTGTCCTCCGCGCAATTATCGCTCAGGGACACGTACGCCGAAGGTCTGGCTGCCTACCGCAAGCGAAACTGGGACGCCGCCGCGCGGAAATTCTCGGCGGCGCTCGACGCATCGCCAACGGACGGCCCTTCCGCAACTCTTCTGGAGCGCGTCAAACGGTTTGCGGTTGAGCCGCCCGCGGATGACTGGAATGGAATCTGGCAGATCGACGAGAAGTAGTTTGCATCCGGCATTCGCGCAGCCCTCACCTCACGCTCCGCCGATTGACTTGGCGCGAACCGCGTGGTCCATCTTTTGCTAATATTACACCGACAACGACATGCAGGAACCGGCCATGAGCCTCGCGCCTTTTTCCAATGCCAAGAATTCGGCGGCACAGCCCCGGCATGACTGGGCGCGGGACGAAGCACAGGCGCTCTACGATCTGCCGTTCATGGACCTGATGTTTCAGGCGCAAACCATCCACCGCGCCAATTTCGATCCCAACCACGTGGAGACCGCGAGCCTGCTCAGCATCAAGACCGGCGGCTGCGCGGAGGATTGCGGCTACTGTTCGCAAAGCGCGCATTATAAAACCGACGTCAAGGCCACCAAGCTGATGGACCGGGACGCGGTGGTCGCCACCGCGCGGCGCGCGAAGGAGGCCGGCGCCGCACGCTTTTGCATGGCGGCGGCGTGGCGCAATCCCAAGGACAAGGACCTCGAGCGCGTGTGCGATATGGTCAGCGCGGTCAAAGCGCTCGGCATGGAGACTTGCGCCACGCTCGGTATGCTCACGGAAGATCAGGCGAAGCGGCTGCATGAGGCTGGTCTGGATTTCTACAACCACAATGTCGATACCTCGCCGGAATTCTACGGCAGCATCATCACCACGCGCACCATGCAGGACCGCATCGATACGCTGGCGCAGGCGCGTAAATCGGGCCTGAAGGTTTGCTGCGGCGGCATCGTCGGCATGGGCGAGCAGGTCGAGGATCGTCTCGGCATGCTGATGCTGCTGGCGAACCTCGCCGAACACCCCGAAAGCGTGCCGATCAATCTGTGGAATGAAGTGAAGGGCGTGCCGGTCAACAACACGGCCAACCAGCCCGACCCCATCGCGCTGGTGCGGATGATCGCTGTGGCGCGGATCATGATGCCGAAAAGCGTGGTGCGGCTGTCGGCCGGACGGCAATATATGACCGACGAGATGCAGGCGCTGTGCTTTCTCGCGGGCGCCAATTCGATCTTCATCGGTGATGTGTTGCTGACCACCAAGAACCCGCAGACCGACAAGGACGCCGATCTGCTGGATCGTCTGGGGAT
>DASWQB010000351.1:0-17455 GCA_036398335.1 Afipia sp.
GGCAAGCGGAGCGGGGACGAAACCTGCCCCAGCGCGATTGCGCGTCAGCGGAGCCATTACCGCGCGGTTGGCAAGGGTAGTCGGACCAAGCTTATAGGATTCAAATAATTTCGATGCGGTCATGTGACGCTTCCATGCAACGTTGATGCACCTGCATGTAAAGCATATCGCCCGCCATGCAAGGCGGACGATATTTATCTCGATAACGTTTTGCTGACTTTGATCTGGCGCAGGTTATCGATCGGTTACGCCGAGATAATCGAATTTGCCGACTTCGACTCCGTTGTGACGTAAAATGTTGTAGGTGGTGGTCACATGGAAAAAGAAATTCGGCAAAGCGACATGATTGAAGAATGTCTGACCTGCCAGTGTCTTTGTCTTGTCGCGACCGGCGGGGAAGGTGACATCGCGTGTGTCGGCACCGTCATATTTCTCGGGCGGAATCGCCTTGATGCTGGCGATCACCTTTTCGATCCGCGCGTATAATTCCTCGAAGGTGGTCTCATTGTCCGGCATGCTCGGGACGTCGGCTTGAGCAAGGCGCGCACAGGCTTTTCCGGAAAAATCGCAGGCGAGCTGGACCTGATTGACCAGCGGAAACATGGTCGGAAACAGCCGCGCGTTCAGCAGCACCTCGGGTTTGATCTTTTTCTCCTCGGCATAGGCTTCCCCCTTTTTCAGAACCGCCGACAGGGCAGTCAGCATGTGGATAAAGACGGGTGCGGTGCCATGGTAGAACGACATGCAAGAATATCCTCAGATTCGGCGTTGCCGGAGCGCAAACGCATCGGACTGATCTAGTCCGCAGAAGATTTATTGCAAGTTCTGGGCGGCAGAGCGCCCGCGCATTCGCGCCAGCAATTCGGCGGTTGGCCAGGAATCCGCGGGCAGGCCGTATTTCACCTGCATCGTCTTTACCGCGATGCGGCTTTGCTGGCCGAGCACGCCATCGATTTTGCCGACATTGAAACCGGCGCGTACCAGAAGCTGCTGCAGCTCCTTGATCTCGTTGAACGGCAACTGCACCACAGGCACCGCGGGCTTTCGCATCGGCGCGGCACCCGCGATGCGGCTGGCGAGATAGGCGGCGGTGGTCGAATAGATCAGCGAATTATTCCATTCGGTGTAAGCGCCGAAATTCGCGTAAGCCAGAAAGGCCGGGCCGGTGCGGCCCATCGGCAGCAGCACGGAAGCCGGCATGTCATCATTCGGCAGAGGGCGGCCGTCCGCATAGGTCACGCCATAGCGCGCCCATTGCGAGCGCGGCAATTTGATCGTGAGGTCCGCCTGGTCCCAAGGGAAGCTGGATGGCAGATTGGCCGGTACGCGGATTTCCTGCAACCATGGCTCGCCCCGCCGCCATTTCAGACCGGTCGAAATGTAATTCGCGGTTGAGCCGATCACGTCCGGCGCGCTACGCAAAAGATCGCGGCGGCCATCGCCGTCATAGTCCACCGCGTAATTGAAATAGTGCCCCGGCAGGAATTGCGTCTGGCCGAGTTCGCCGGCCCATGAGCCGATCATTTCATCCGGCGTCAGGTCGCCGCGGTCGACGATCTTCAGCGCCGCAATCGTCTCGTCGTGAAACATCTGTGCGCGGCGGCAGTCATAGGCCAGCGAGACCAGCGAACGCAGCGTGGAGAGATTGCCCTGAATGGCGCCGAAGTCGCTCTCCAGCGCCCAGAACGCCGCGATCACGGCGGGCGGCACGCCGTATTCCTTTTCGGCGCGCGAGAAAGCCTGCGCGTAGGTTTGAATCAGTTGCTGTCCCCTCACGCGACGGCCTTCGGAGGCCATGCGGCTTGAGAATTCCGTGAACAGTTGACCGAATACGCGCTGGCCACGATCGCGGTTCACGATGCTCTGATCGTAAACCAGATAGGGCGATGCCATCGCGATGGCTCGCTGCGAGACACCCGCGTTTGCGGCGTCCTGTTTCAGGCTGCTGAGAAATTGCGGAAAGCTCATGCCGCCGTGGCACGCCGCGCCGCTTTGGGCGAGGGCGGGGAGGGAGTGCGTCAATATCGTTGCAATAATCGCAAAACGAAGGATCGAGAATAAGTGCATCATGCCATTATCCATGAATGTCACGGCCGGGCATAGCCCGTTGATGACGGGCGTGAACGCCCTTTTGACCCGGCCATCCATCAAATTAGAACGAACCTTCTTGTGGCTGGATTGCCGGGTCAAGCCCGGCAATGCGGCACGAATGACCGGCGATTCGTTCTCACAACTCCCGCGCGCTTGAGAACGAAAACGACGACACCCGCCGCGTATTTTCGTCGAGGATCAATGTGCGGGTCAATGGCGGCTCGGCGCGCTGGCTGCAATTCTCCCGCTCGCACAACCTGCAATTCACCCCGATCGGTGTGCCCTGCGCCTTGTCGAGATCCATGCCGCTCGCATAGACGAGTTTCGCCGCGTGACGAATGTCGCAGCCGAGCCCGATCGCGAAGCGCGGCTGCGGATGCGGCCATGGTGCGGCGGGCCGCCGCACCATCTGCGCCAGCGAGAAATAGCGGCTGCCGTCCGGCAGTTCGACCACCTGTTGCAGCATCCGGTCCGGCGTATCGAAGGTGGAATGCACATTCCACAGCGGACAGGTGCCCCCGAATTTCGAGAACGGAAAGGTGCCGGAGGAAAACCGTTTCGAGACGTTGCCGGCATTGTCGACGCGCAGCATGAAGAATGGAACGCCGCGCGCGTTCGGCCGCTGCAAAGTGGTGAGGCGATGGCAGATCTGCTCGAAGCCCGCGTTGAAGCGCTGCCCGAGCACTTGCAGATCGTAACCCAATTGCTCGGCCGCGGTGAGGAATGGCTGATAGGGCATCATCACGGCGGCTGCGTAATAATTCGCAAGCGTAATCCGGTAGAGCCGCCGCGCGGTCTCGTCGAGGGGGCCGGCGCGATTGACGATGGAATCGAACAGCGGCCCGCTTTCGGCGAGCGCCACCTGAATGGCGAGCTGGAAAATCCGCCCAGAACTGTCGACCAATTCGGAAATCAGAACCTGGCGGCGATGCCGGTCCCAGCGCCGCAGCGTCTCGCGCATCACGTCCACCGGCATGATACGCACCGTGGTCGAGTGGCGTTCGCGCAGACGGTCACTGAGCGCGGCGAACAGATCCTGCGCGCCGACATTGATCTCGTCGCGCAGCGCCTCGGCGGCGCTCTCCAGTTCGGGAAAATAATTGCGGTTGGCCTCGATCAGGTCGCGCACCCGCTCGATTGGATTGCCCTCATAGCGCTGGCCCGCGTCTTCGTTGCGGTCGGCGAATTGCGCGGCCACCAGCGTCTCGCCCCGCCGCGCCTCGGTGTAGGCGGCATAGACGCGCTGAAGCGCATGCGTGACGCCGGGGCATAGCTCGGCGAGATCGCGCAACTCCTGTTTCGGCAGATCGATCTGGCGAAACAGCGGGTCTGAAAAAATCTCGTTCAATTCTGCGAAAAAGCGATCCTCGTCGGAGGTGGCCAGATCGCGCAGGTCGAGGTCGTAGTTCTCCGCAAGGCGCAGCAGGATTTGTGCGGTGACTGGCCGCTGGTTGCGCTCGATCAGGTTGATGTAGCTCGGCGATAGCCCAAGCCCCTCGGCGATTTGCGTCTGCGACAGCCCAAGTTGCTGGCGGATGCGCCGAAAGCGCGGCCCGACAAACAGCTTTTTCCCTGATTCAGCGGCCATGACATACCAAATGTTACAAATTTTACAACTTAACAGTTAATACAATTTGAGATGTTACAGCATATCACCATTCAGATACAAGCCATCTATGCGAATTATGATCTATCGCGTTAACTCCACATCACGTTGCAGATCAATTGTCACGAATGTGAGAAACACAATGAATTACCAGACGCGCAATATCACCGACTATGCGATCCCGGGCCCGTCCTCCTATCAAAGCGAGATCAGGGCAGCTGAGGCTCTGTTGAAGGACAAGCCCACCTGGAACGGCGTGGCCGCGGAAGCCGTCGCCCGCATGCGCCTCCAGAATCGCTTCAAGACCGGTCTGGATGTTGCCCGTTACACCGCGGCGCTGATGCGCTCGGATATGGCGGCGTATGATGCGGACCCGACCAAGTACACCCAGTCACTCGGCTGCTGGCACGGTTTCGTCGCGCAGCAAAAGCTGATCTCGATCAAGAAGCATTTCGGCGGCAGGACCGACCGCCGTTACCTGTATTTGTCGGGCTGGATGATCGCGGCGCTGCGCTCGCAGTTCGGGCCGCTGCCGGACCAGTCGATGCACGAGAAGACTTCGGTGCCCGCGCTGATCGAAGAACTCTACACGTTCCTTCGTCAGGCCGACTCGCGCGAACTCAACAACATCTTTCACGAACTCGACGCCGCGCGCAAAGCTGGCGACAAGGCCGGGGAAAGCGCGGCGATCGCCAAGATCGACGATTTCCAGACCCACGTCGTGCCGGTGATCGCCGACATCGACGCCGGCTTCGGCAACGCCGAGGCGACCTATCTGCTCGCCAAGAAGATGATCGAAGCGGGCGCAGGCGCGTTGCAGATCGAGAATCAGGTGTCTGACGAGAAGCAGTGCGGCCATCAGGATGGCAAGGTTACAGTGCCGCACGAAGTGTTCCTGGCAAAGATCCGCGCCTGCCGCCATGCCTTCCTCGAACTCGGCGTGGAAGACGGCATCATCGTCACCCGCACCGACTCGCTCGGCGCAGGCCTCACCCAGCAGATCGCGGTGAGCCACAAACCCGGCGACCTTGGCGACCAGTACAACAGCTTCCTTGACTGCGATGAAGTCGATGCGACCAAGGTCGGCAATGGCGACGTCATCATCAGCCGGGGCGGCAAGCTGCTGCGGCCCAAGCGCCTGCCAAGCAATCTGTATCAGTTCCGCCCGGGCACGGGTGCGGACCGCTGCGTGCTGGATTGCATCACGTCGCTGCAGAACGGCGCCGACCTGTTGTGGATCGAAACCGAGAAGCCGAACATCGAGCAGATCGCGGGCATGGTCGATCGTATTCGTGAAGTGATCCCGAATGCGAAGCTTGCCTATAACAACTCACCGTCGTTCAACTGGACGCTGAACTTCCGCTGGCAGGTGTTCGACGCGTGGAAAGCCGCCGGCAAGGATGTAGCCAAGTATAACCGTGCCGACCTGATGAAGGTGGAGTACGACAATACGCCGCTGGCAATCGAAGCCGACCAACTGATCCGCACCTTCCAGGCGGATTCGGCCAAGCGCGCCGGTATCTTCCACCACCTCATCACGTTGCCGACCTATCACACGACGGCGCTGTCCACCGACAATCTCGCGAGAGAATATTTCGGCGAGCAGGGCATGCTCGGCTACGTCAAGAACGTGCAGCGTCAGGAAATCCGCCAGGGCATCGCCTGCGTCAAGCATCAGAATATGGCCGGCTCGGACATCGGCGACGACCACAAGGAATACTTTGCCGGTGAAGCCGCGCTGAAGGCGGGCGGCACGCACAACACCATGAACCAGTTCTGACGATTGAATCGACTTCAACCTAACCAATGGAGGCTCAGATGAGTGGCAGCAATTTTTGGGTGATCGGCGGCGAGTTCGGTTCGATGAACTTCCACAAGCTCGTGCATGGGTCGGCTCAGGTCCAGGGTCCGTTCAAGACCCGCAAGGAGGCCGAAGACGCCTGGCGCGAAGTCTCTGAACAAAACCGTCATCGTGGCAGCGTGCGCTTTTCCATCGTGGAAGAGCCGGTTCGCGCCATGGCTTGATCTAGATGGCCTGATCTAGATGGCCTGATTTTCAAGGTTCTACCCCAGGGAGCGGCGCGCGAGCGCCTCACCTTAAACTTGAGCCCTGTCCGGTTTCCGGATGGGGCTTTTTTTGCTGTTCTGCCAAAGCCCAACGGCCTTTGCGGCCTTCATGGTTACTGCTACGTTAATGAGGTTCTTCAAGGGTATGGACGATGGCGGATCAGATCGACGGAATTGCGAAAAGCCCGGCACAGGTCACACGGCTGCGCGATGCCTTGCACAAGGCGCGGATCGAGGCGGCGGACCGCTCCGGCGTCGTCGTCGAGCTGCGTGACGCCGAACAGGCGCGGCTTGAAATTCTCAACGAGGCGCTCAACCCGCTGTTTGAAGAAATCCCGGCGCAGGTCGACCTGTTCGACCGCGGTATCAGCCAGGGCGATACGCCGCGGCTGTGGATCGATCCCGTCGCGCATGTCGTGATGGGCCGGGATAAACGCACCTATCGTTTCGTGCAGGACACGAGGTTCGGCCGCACGCTGCTTGCCGAATCGCATGATGTGCCGGCGATGGTGGACGCGATCACCGATTACATTGCGCGGCGCATGATCGAGCGCGAGCAGGCGCTGGTGGCGCCGCTGCCGGTTGCGGCAAGTCCGCGTCGCTCGTTACCGATCAGGAAATCCGGCCGGCCCGCGTGGGTGTTCGTTCTGGGATTTTTTGCCGGCATCGTCGCGCTGTTCGCGATCGCGCTGCTGGTCTCTTCGCTGCGCTAGTTCTCAATTCTGTCGTCCCCGCCAGCGCGGGGAAGACGAAAGAATCAAGCCGGTCTGCTTCCCAGAACTTCGCGCTTTATTTCAACGATCGCGTCCGGCGAGGTCTCATTCACGAATCCGCGCACGGTCTGTTCGATTCGCCACGCATCGTTGGCGCGGGCGATCGAAAACAGATTATACGCCGCCGGATGATAGTGGCCGCCCGATGATGCCGATGACGACGGCACGCCGATCGCCGGAATTTTTCCATCGGGCCCGTCGACCCACACCGTGGCATGGCGATGATCGTGACCATGGAGCAGCAGTTCAACGCCCTGCCGTTTCAGGATATCGCGCAGACCGTCCACGTCGCGCAGCCGCGCGGCCCATCGTCCCGGAGAGACATAGGGTGGATGATGGATCATCAGCACGCGGCAGAGGTTTTCCTGCTTTAGTTGCAGCAGAATGCGCTCCAGCGCCTTGCGCTGTTCGCGCCCAAGCAGCCCTGTCGCCATGAACGGCGCGGTGGGAATCGCGGTTGAGAGGCCGATCAGCGCCAGCGGACCACGTCGGCGCACATAGGGAAACGCGGGTGGATTTGCGCCATCGTCGCCGCGCAGATAATCCATCCAGGCGTGCGCGAAATGATGGCGCGTTGAAAAGGTGTAAGCGTCGTGATTGCCCGGAACCAGCGAGACGTCCTGCGGCGGACCAACCGTCTTTAGCCAAGCAGACGCTTCCACGAATTCCGCAGGCAGCGCGATGTTGACGAGATCGCCGGTGATCGCGATATGGCCCGGTCTGTGTGCATGAATATCCGCGACGAGCTGCGCCAGCACATCGCGGCGATGAATGGCGTAACGCTTGCGCTGCCAGTTCATGTAGCCGATGGCGCGTTTGCCGAAAAGCTCAAGCCCGCGCGGCTTCGGCATCGGGCCAAGATGGGGATCGGACAGATGGGCGAGAAGGAATTTGTCCGTCACGCTGCCACCATTGCCGTTTGAAAGATCATGGATGCCGTTTATCCGTGTCACCGATATCCGCAAGCGGCAAATGCCGCTATATGTGATCGCACCCTATCCCGCCAAGGCATTCAGGCAAATGACCGATCGATCCCTGCGGATCAGACTTGAGCCGCTGACCCGGCGCATTTTTCATTTTTATTCGCGCTTCGCCCGGGGCATGACGCTCGGCACCCGCGCGCTGGTGCTGGACGGCGAGAATCGCGTGTTTCTGGTCAAGCACTCCTATGTCGCGGGCTGGCACCTACCGGGCGGTGGGGTTGAAACCGGCGAGACATTTATGGAGTCGCTGAAACGCGAACTGATCGAGGAAGGCCGCATCGAACTGACAGGCGAGCCGCATTTGCACGGGCTGTTTTATAACCGCCGCATTTCGCGCCGCGACCATGTCGCGGTTTATGTGGTCCGCCAGTGGCGGCAGGACCGCATGCCGCAGCCCAATCATGAAATCATCGCCTGCGGTTTCTTCGGCGCAACCGATCTACCGCAGGGCACCACGCCGGGGACGCGGCGGCGGATTGCCGAAGTCCTGCAAAACGCGCCCATAATCGAGGACTGGAGTTAAAGATCGTTAGCGAACGGCCTTTTTTGTCCGGGCGGAATCCGCCTCCGCGACCATGGAGAAGCCGTATGAGCGCGGCGCCAGATCCGATCCGCCACCTGTCCCGCACGATGAGCCGCTCTTGCGTGTTGGCCTTCTTTTAGACGGCTGCCCGCCTCAAGCCCGGCCGCGACGTGCGTTGATATGGACCATGCTCACTCCAAATGTTAAAGCGCGCCCATCATGAACGATCTTTCCCTGACTATTCTGGCCGAGACGCCGAACGACGCCCAGGCCATCGAGCGCCTGCATGAGCGCACGTTCGGCCCCGGCCGTTATGTGCTCAGCGCCTATCGCTTGCGCGAGCATGTCGATCACATTCTCGATCTGTCTTTCACCGCGCGGATCGGCACGCTTTTGGTCGGCTCGGTTCGGCAGTTGCCGGTCTGCATCGGTGAGACGCCGGCGCTGCTGCTCGGGCCGCTGACCGTGGAGCCGCCATTTCGCGAACGTGGCATCGCGCGCACTTTGCTCGAACGCGCGCTCGGGGAGGCAAAAGCGAAAGGCCGCAGCCTCGTCATTCTGGTCGGTGACGAATCGTATTACGGCCGCGTCGGCTTCAAGCGGATCCAACGTGGACTGGTGACGATGCCCGGTCCCGTGGACCCGGCCCGCCTGCTGGTATGCGAACTTGCCGAGGGCGCATTTGAAGGCGTGTCCGGCGCAATCCGGCCCGACTGGAACGCTGCGGTGGCGTGACGCTCAGGCCGCTTCGTTCGCGCGCCGCCAGCGCGGAAACGGATCGGGAAGTTTCGTCCAATCCTCGATGTTCATGCCGGGCTTGCCCGGTACAAGGCAGGCGTCGAGCCGCGCGCGGATTGCGGTCTCGTTCATGCCGGTGCCGATGAAAACGATTTCCTGCCGGCGATCGCCGTAGATCTCATTCCAGTTCTTTTTCAGTGATTGCCGCCAGAGCGGATCGTTCGGCCAGCGTTCGACCGGGACATCCGCCCACCAGAACCCAAGCCCTTCGGTTTTGACGATGGCGCCGGCCTGACTGAGTTCGCCCAGCCATTGCGGCCGAGTGGCGAGCCAGAAATGTCCCTTGGCGCGGATGACGCCACCCCAGCTCTCGCGCAGGAATTGCTGGAATTTTGCGGGCTCGAACGGGCGGCGTGCGCGATAGACGAAATTCGTCACGCCATATTCTTCCGTCTCGGGCACGTGATCCGCAAAGCCGTACAATTCCTTGAACCAGAGCGGGTGCTGCTGCGCGCGTTCGAAATCAAAGCGTCCGGTGTGCAGGATACGATCGAACGCCACGCGCGAGTGACTGGTCTCGACAATATCAGCTTCATGATTGAGCGAGCGGACGATCTTGCGCGCAGCGTCGCGTTGGGCGGGTGTTGCGTCATCCATTTTGTTGAGCACGACGACGTCGGCGAATTCGATCTGCTCCACGAGAAGATCAACCAGGGTGCGTTTATCATCGTCGCCAAGCGACTCGCCGCGATCCTTTAGAAAGTCCGTTGAGGAATAATCCTTCAGCAAATTGACCGCGTCGACCACTGTCACCATGGTATCGAGGGTTGCGACATCGGAGAGGCTCTCGCCGTCTTCGCTGCGGAAATCGAATGTCGCAGCGACCGGCAGCGGCTCGGAAATGCCGGTGGATTCGATCAGGAGATAATCGAAGCGGCCGCTCTGCGCGAGAGCGCGCACTTCGTTCAACAGATCGTCGCGCAGTGTGCAGCAGATGCAGCCATTGGTCATCTCGACCAGTTTTTCGTCAGTCCGGGAGAGATTCGCACCGCCATCGCGGATGAGGTCGGCGTCGATATTCACCTCGCTCATGTCGTTCACGATCACAGCCACTTTCAGCCCCCGACGGTTGTTGAGCACATGGTTCATGAGCGTCGTCTTCCCCGCGCCGAGGAAGCCCGACAGGACGGTGACGGGAAGCTTTTGCATTGTGATCGAACAGCCTGTGAAGGGCGCGAAGCCGTGCAGAAGGTAAAGCGGTCATCGCGGCATCCGTGAATGTTATGTTATAACATAACAACAATTGCAACGTGTCAAGAGGTTCGGCAGTTCAAAAGAGGAAAGATGGCCGGGAGAAAGCCCGGCCATCACATCATTTCAAAGTTTCTGGGAGAGGCCTGCAAAGAATCCGCGCCGCGGTCCGTATTGCGGGGCGAACACGCCGATGCCGGAACCGTCGCGAATTTGGTAGACATTGTCGAACGCGTTGACGACGTCGAACCGTACCGTAAGCGGCTTGTAGCCCGGTGACGTGAATTCGTGCGATACGCCGAAATTGAACTGCGTATAGAACGGAAGGTGGGCGCCGTTCGGCACGACGGAACCGTCGGAGTTAACGAGATCCGCCCGCAGGCCGCTGCCGAAAATCATGTTCGTCGAAAACGTCGTACCGTTCCACAGATACGACGCGCCAGCCGATCCCGAATAACGCTGGGCGTGATCCGTGAAGATGTAGTGCGACTGGATATAAGCCAGATCATCCGGATCGAACAGGAACTGGTTCGACGTGATGGTCGTGGCTTTCTGCTGCGCAATGGCAAGATTGGCGTAGGCGCGGAAGTTGCCGTTGACGTAATTGCCCTTGAACTCGATGCCGACATTGCGTGCGCGATCGTAGTTGAACGCGGTCAGCACATAGGCCGCGCCGAATTGCCCGTCGTCGAGCAGGTTGCGCGCTTCCTTGTAATAGGCATCCACACCGAGTTCGAGGCCGGGCAGCACTTTCTGCGTCACGCCGACATCGAACACGTTCGAGCGTTCAGGCTGAACCTGACCGTAGGGCGGCGGCGTTGCGGGCTCCTGCGTCGTTCCGGTGGCCAGTGCGGTGTTGGTCGGCGCGGCCAAAACTTGCGGCGGCGGCGTGAAATTGCGCGCATAGCCGGCGTGGAAGGTCGTGCTCTCGAAGGGTTTATAAACGAGATTGACGCGCGGGCTGAGCTGATTGGCGTCGGTGTAGGAATACATCTGGTCGAACCGCAGCCCGGTGGTCAGAGTGAGCTGATTGGTGATCTTCCATTCGTCCGAAGCGTAGGTGCTGAGCAGCCAGCCCAATTTTGAGCTGGAGTCGGTGAAGGTCGTGGTGGCGAATGGCGACAGGGAATCGCCGTTGCCATCGACCAGGATTGCGGTCGACGTATTGCGGACCAGCGATTGCTCGCCGCTGACCTGAAATCCGAAGCGAAGCGTGTGCGCGTCCGACCAGCGATAGGCGTTGTCGGATGAGATGCCTGTGGTCTGGCTGCGGCGATACACGTCCGAAGACACGCCGTTAAACGCAAGATCGCCGACCCCGTCGGGACTGAAATGAAGCGTGCTGTAACGGGTGAACGCCGAAAGCTGCATATCGAAACCATTGATGGATTTCTGATAGGCGACGACGCCGAACTGGTTGTTTTCAGTCTGATTTTCGTTCAGCCGTGCGGAGTCGAACGAGTAAGGCACGAACGGATTGCCGTTGGCGTTCTGCCCGGTCTGCCCCGGATTGTTCGGAATCTGGTAGGTGCTCGTCGAGGTGCCACCGATGAACACGATACGCGAGTAGTCGTCGATCTTGGTGGAGACATAGGCGAAGCCTTTGCCCTGATCGGTGTGATCGTGGATCGCGTTCGGGCTCGAGGTCGGATTTTCGATGCCGAGGTCGCTGCCGAAATAGCGGCCCGAGACAAAATACTGCGTGTTGCCCGCCGTGCCGCCATATTCGAAGCTGGGCGTAATCGTGCCATGGCTGCCGCCATAGACGCTGACACTGCCGCTGTTGTTGAAAGCATCGGCGCGTGTCGTGATATCGAGGACACCGGCTGTTCGCAGTCCGTATTGCGCGGGAAGCGCGCCGGTCAGCAGCCCGATATTGCCGATGATGCCGGTATCGAGAAACTGGCCGAAGCCGCCGACGCCGTCCGGGATGGCAATGCCATTGATGCGGTATTGCACGTTGGCGTGCTCGTTGCGCACGTGAAATTCACCGGCCGCCGCGGAATCCTGCGACACGCCGGGAAATTGCAACAGCACGTTGTTGAGCGGCGCGTCGGTTCCTTGCGGCATGGCCTGAATGGCATCGCGGCTGAGATTGGCCGAATTTGCGCCTGTCGGTGCGAAGATATGCGCGCGCGCGAGATCGAGAGTGGCGGCTTGGCCTGCAACGCCAGAGGCGGGAGCCGCCGCGCCGCTCGGCACTTCAAGCGTTGTGGTCGCAACCTGCGGACGCACTGGCTTGCGCCGCGCTTCGGTGCGGCGGCGTGGCGCCGTGATCTGGATAGCGGGAAGGCTTGTGGTGCCGCGCGATGCGGGGACATTCGCCGCCGGCGCATTAGATGGTGTGGGCGCGGCGGCCGGCGTTGTTGCGCTCTGGGCGAACGCGTTGTTGCCAACGGCGGCAAAGATGGCGAGCGCGGAGCTTCCGAGCAGGAACGCGCGGTACTTCTTCGGGGACATGATGTTTTGATCCTGATGCTCACCTTGCGTTTTAAGACGCGCGGGCAAGCGGACTGAATTCGAATATCCCGGCAAGCGGGAGCGACCGAAATTTCAGATCAGGATCGGGGAGGGGCGCGGGACTGAAAGGAGAAACGCTGCGGCTGCGTGGTGTCGAGGAGCGCGGCGGTCAGGACTGGCGCTGCATGGATCTGCGCGGGCAGCGGCAGCGCGGGCGGCATGGCATCGACTAGCGTGTTGGCCACGACCATGGTGGCGCAGATCGCGCACATGTCATGGCCGCCGTCGTGATCGCGGCCGCTATCGGGCGATGGCGTGCTGGTGAGTGAGGTTTGCGCAGTGAGAGGATGGAACGTCGCGTGCGTGTGCCCGAACGACAGGCCGAGCTGTACGGCCAGCGCAAATAGCGCCAGCAGCGACAGCCTCCTCGCCTTCGACCGCACCCAATTCATCGCAGCATACATCCCCAACCGGCACGCGGGAGCGTCACCGGATGTTACAATATAACATCGCCGGGGATGATGGGTGTGTCAACATGGTGAGGGATGGCCACGACAATCGATACGGTGAGTGTGGTTTGAAAGACACGTCGCGCAATGAAGACGAGTAAATTAGTTCATACCTCATGCCCGGTTGCCCTGGCGTCTACGTTTTCCTCACAACGGAAAGCAAAGACGTAGACGGCCGGGACAGTCCCGGCCATGACGAGCCTTTTCAAGCCAAAGCCGAATTAGAAATTCTGTCCTTGGGATTTCAGCCTCAGCGCCCTTCGCGCAACCAGGTCGCAGCGAAGGCGCCGATCAGCAGCAACAGGCCGATCAGCCCCGCGAATACTGGTAGCGCGCCGATACCGCGCACCACGCTGGCGTCGCGCATTTTCAAGCCCAGCCAACCCTCGCCATGCAGAATGCTGGACGAACGCACGGCCAGGATGCGCGGCAACTCGATGCTTCCATTGTCCGCGATGCGCAGCGCGTCGCCGCCGGTTGCCTGCGCCAGAGGTTTGAGCGTCTCGGTCGTGGACGTGACTTCGGAAAATTCCTTCGGATTGATCGGCCCGACATTGATCAGCGCCTTGAGGTTGTCCTCGCTTGCCTGCCACAGGCCGAGTTCGTCGGCGGCGGTGGTCGCGCGCCACACGCCGGGCTCGCTCTGCGTCAGATCGAGTTGCCGTGTCTTGCCGGACGGGGATGTGACGGTGACCGGCGTGGCGTTATCCGCCATCGTCTGACGCGTCACGATCAGGTCGCGTCCCTGCACCTGAAGGCGCAACGCTTCTTCATCGAGGTCCGGCTGTTTCATCAGCCAGTGCGACAAACGGCGCAACAGATCGAGATGCGGTCCTCCGCCTTCATAGCCGCGCGCCCACAACCAGATGTGATCGGACAGCAGCAGCGCGACCCGGCCTTCGCCTTGCCGCGACAGCAGCAATAAGGGCTTGCCGTCGCTGCCTTCCATTACCGCCGGGACAGTGGGATTGCGGGTATCCACGATGCGGAAGAAGCGGCTCCAGTGCGGCGGCTCGGTGCTTGAGCCTTCGAGGCCGCGTGTTACCGGATGGCGCTTGCCCATCTCGGTGAGGCGCGCGGTGAAAGCCTGTTCGGTGACGCCGACCGGCTCGGCGGGCAAGACGCCATCGAGCGGCGTGCGCCAGATGCTGGTCTGGCTCGCATAGTCGGGACCGGCGGAAACCAGAACCGCGCCGCCGTTGCGGACATAGCGAGCGATATTGTCGAAATACGATATCGGCAGCACACCCTGGCGCGCATAGCGGTCGAAGATGATGAGCTGAAACTCATTAATCTTCTGCTGGAACAATTCGCGTGTCGGAAACGCGATCAGCGACAATTCGTTGATCGGTGTGCCGTCCTGTTTTTCCGGCGGACGCAAAATGGTGAAGTGCACGAGATCGACGCCAGCGTCGGATTTCAGAAGATTACGCCATGTGCGCTCGCCCGAATGCGGTTCGCCCGAGACCAACAGCACGCGCAGTTTGTCGCGCACGCCGTCGATGGAAACCACGGCGCGGTTGTTGACCGGCGTGAGTTCGCCTTCCAGCGGCGAAGCTTGAATCTCGATGATGTTCTGGCCGGCGTGAGGAATCTCGAAGGTGACGCTCTCGGTCTGGCCGCTGACCAATGTGCGCTGGCTCAGGGTTTCGCCATCGCGCCGCACCGTGACCTGCGCGCTCTGGCCGGTGACGCCCTGATCGTCGAGCCGGTAGGTGATGGTCTGGGCCTGTCCGACAATGCCGAAACGCGGCGCGGCGACGATGGCGATGCGGCGGTCGCGCTCGTCGCTGCGTCCGGTAATCAGCGCGTGCACCGGCGCGTTGAAACCGAGCGCCGAAGTGCTGGCGGGAATGTCGTGGACACGTCCGTCGGTGATGAGGAACGCACCGGCGACGCGGTCCGGCGGCACGTCCGACAGCGCGGAGGTCACCGCGCCGAACAGCTTGGTGCCGTCAGTCTCGCCGTCGGCCTGTCCGGCCTCCACGGTGCGGACTTCAAGGCCCTTGATGTCTTTCAGCCGCGCGAGCAGCGCCTCGCGCGCGGCATCGGTTTCCTTCGCGCGCTCGCCGAAATTCTGGCTCGGGCTTTTATCCACGATGACGGCCGCGACGGAGGTGAGCGGTTCGCGCTCTTCCTGCGTGAATGACGGATTGGCGAGCGCCAGCAGGATCAGTGCCAGTGCCAGCACGCGAACAGCCGCGCCGCGCGCGCGGGAAAACAGCAGCACCGCCGCGATGACAATGATCGCCGCCAGCGCGAGCCAGAGCACGAGCGTGGGAACGAGAGGCGCGAAGGCAATGCCGTAGTTCATGACACTCGCATTTCATATTTGTCGTCATGCCCGGCCTTGTGCTGGGCATCTACGTCTTTTTTGCACGTCGAAACGGGACAGACGTGGATGGCCGGGGCGGACCCGGCCATGACGGCGCTGGTGTTTGAAGACGGACTCAAGACCAACATTTCTATTGTCCCAGCCGTTCGATCAGCGCGGGCGCGTGAACCTGATCGGCCTTGTAGTTGCCCGTCAGCGTGTACATCACGATGTTGACGCCGGCGCGGAAGGCGAATTCGCGCTGGCGTGGCTCGCCCGGCGTCAGCGGCAGCATCGGCTGGCCGTCGGCGCGCATCGCCCATGCTCCGGCCAGATCGTTCGAGGTGATTATTATGGGCGAGACGCCGTCGCCGCCGCGTGCCGGTTTATCCGAGCCGTCCTCGTCGTCGCCGCGCGGCAGCGCCTCGACCCAGGTCTGGCCCGAGGTGAAGCGTCCGGGGAAATCGCGCAGCAGGAAGAATGTCTTTGTCAGCACATGGGCCGGCGGCACCGGTTCAAGCTCGGGAATATCCAGTGAGCCGAGAATATCGCGCAGCGTCATCATGCCCGGCGTCTTGGATTCGCCGCCCGCACCCGGGGGCGCGTCGATGGCATCGCGGGTGTCGAACAGCACTGTGCCGCCCTGCTTCATGTAGGCATCGAGGCGGTTGATCGTCTCTTGAGAAGGCTTCGGTGCCCCCGCGATCACCGGCCAGTAGATCAATGGAAAGAACGCAAGTTCGTCACGCTCCGGATCGAGGCCGACCGGATCGCCGGCTTCGAGGGCGGTGCGCTGCGCCAGAAACAGCGTCAGCCCCGTCACGCCGGCCTTGACGATGGAATCCACGTCCGCATTGCCGGTGACGACGTAGCCGATCCGGGTCTGCGAGGTCGCCTTGATCGCGAACTCATCGCTGGATGGCGTTGTTGCGGGCTTCGCCTGACTTTGCGCCGGAGACTGCTTGCGTGTTTGCGCTTGCGAGATAATGGGCGCGAATGCCGTCAGCGCGACAGCCATAACAATCATGGCGGGCGCGGCGCGGCGGCGCATCAGCGCGGCGAGACCACCGCCGAGAATGGCGACGATGATCGCATCCAGCAGGAATAGCGCGAGCGCTGTGGAGAGCAAAATGCCGCGCAGATCCTGCGGTTCGGCATTGGTGTAAGTGCCGCGCGTTGCCTTGAGGCTCGATGTATCAAGCGGCGCGAGGCGGTCGGCGGCGGCGAGCGCGTTCACCGCGAGCGGGCCTTCCGGCGGTCCGTAGAATCCCGGCGGATGATCGGCGCCGGCGCGGTCGCGGAAGTCCGCGCGCAGAGGCTTGGCGTTCGGCGGCGGCGGCCCGAAAGCGCCGAAGCCGTCGAGGATACGCGTCGGCGCAACAGTCTCGACGCTGCCTTCCGCCGCGACACCCGCGCCGGGATTGGCCGTGGTGCCGGACATATCGACGATCCGTCTCAGCATTTCGACAAAGGTGCCGGACATCGGCAGGTCCGACCAGCGCATGTCGGCACTGATATGAAACAGCGCGAGGATGCCTTTCCCGCGGCGCTCGCCGGTGACCAGTGGCGTGCCGTCGGCGAGTGTTGCCCAGCTTCGTGACGCCAGCGCGGGGTCCGGCTCGGCGAGAACCTGACGGTTGATGGTGACGTCCTTCGGGACCCCCAATCCGTTGAACGGGCCATCGGCGGTGAAGGACGCCAGATGCTGCGGCTTCTCCCAGCTCAGGCTGCCGCCGAGCGTACGGCCGCCGCGCCGCAATTTTACCGGCACGAGGTCGTCATCGCCCGCCGCCAGCCGCGGTCCGGCGAAGCGCACCAGCACGCCGCCTTGCGCGATCCACGTGTTGAGACGGTCGCGGATTTCCGGCGACAGCGTGCCGACATCGGCCAGCACGATCATCGGCAGATTCTGGTCGAGGAATTGTCCGATGGCCACCGCCGGCGCGGTGCGCTCGCCAAGCCGCACGTCGGCGAAGGGCGCGAGCGCGCGGGTCAGATAGAATGTCGAAGCCAGTAGCGGCTGCGCGGTATCGCTGGTCGCGCCGCTGACGATGCCGATGGCACGCCGCCGCCAGCGCCGGTCGAGCAATTGCACCGCGCCGGCGGATTGTTCGCCCGCGACTTCAAGGCGCGCGATGTC
>DASWQB010000352.1:0-2180 GCA_036398335.1 Afipia sp.
GATCGAGTTCGGTGCTGAGCAGCGCGCAAAGCCCGCTCTGCACGCTGTCCGCGCGCGGCGCGGCGGCGTCATACAGCGGACGCCAGCCGGAGACCGACAACGTGTTGGCGCGCCTCATCGAGAAATCCGCGCCGGCGAGGTGCATCTTCGCCAATGCCTCTCCGACGCCTGCACAATGCGCGGCATTCGGTTTACGCGGCCAGACGCCTTCGAGAAAATTGACGATGACCGCGGGCCGGCCCGCGAGCGCGCCGAGCGCCTCGCCGCGTGTGTTGACCACCGGCTGCGGACAATTGATGCCGTGCGTCGCCAGATGCTGCATCAGGCCGAGAAAAAACGGCAGGTCGCCGCGCGCCACACGCTTTTCGTAAAGCGTGAGGATGTAACTCCCGGTGCTGGTGTGCAGCAGGAAGTTCGAGTTCTCGACGCCCTCGGCGATGCCCTTATAGGAGAGCAGTTCGCCGATATCGTAATGGATGAGAAAATCCGCGAGGTCTTCGGCGGCAACGTCGGTGTAAACCGCCATCGAGTGTCCCGATTCCGAAGTTCGCCCTCATGTGCGGCGCCCTTCGATGCGAACTTCGGAATCAAAGGGGCCAGCGCATGATCCGCCGAAGTGTGAAGCGGTTTGGCGAAAAGATCATGCGCCATTATGTTAAATTAGAGCGCGATCAGACGCAAAACCGGATTCCACTTTTTCTGATCGCGCTCGGATATACGATAAAATCGTGAGGCTTTGGATTTGAAGTTCCTGACAAACGCGCGGCCAATTCACAGGAACTTCAAATCCGCAGCACCACGAAGCGCTGAGCTATTCCGCCATCAGCTCGTTTCGCAGCGGACGCGGCAGCGGAAAGAATTCGTTTTCCTCGGCGGCCGAGACCGTTTGCACGCTCAGCTTATAATGAGCGGCGAAAGCATCCATGATCTCCTCGACGATCACCTCCGGCGCGGATGCGCCAGCTGTAATGCCAAGGCGGGTGATACCTTCGAATTTCGACCAGTCGAGTTCGGAGGCGCGCTGCACCAGCACGGACACCTTGCAGCCTTCACGCTCGGCGACTTCACGCAGCCGCTGCGAGTTCGACGAGTTCGGTGAACCGACGACGATCATGGCCTCGACATGGGGCGCCACCTTTTTCACCGCGAGCTGGCGGTTGGTGGTGGCGTAGCAGATGTCTTCCTTGTGCGGGCCGTCGATGTTCGGGAAACGCTCCTTGAGGACCGCGACGATCTCCTTGGTGTCGTCGATCGACAGCGTGGTCTGGGTCACGAAAGCAAGCTTGGATGGATCCTTGGGCTGGAACGTCCGCGCCGCCTCCATGGTCTCGATCAGAACCACCGCTCCCTTGGGAAGCTGGCCGAGGGTTCCAACCACTTCCGGGTGGCCGGCATGGCCGATCAACAGGATTTCACGGCCACGTTTGAAGTGAATCGCGGCCTCACGGTGAACCTTGGTCACCAGCGGGCAGGTGGCATCCAGGGTAAAAAAATTGCGCTTGTCGGCCTCATTCGGGATCGCCTTGGGCACGCCATGAGCGGAAAACACCACCGGCGCCTCGGTCTGCGGGATTTCGTCGAGTTCCGCGACGAAAATCGCGCCTTTTTCACGAAGGCTTTCAACGACATAGCGATTGTGCACGATTTCGTGCCGGACATAGACCGGCGCGCCGTAAAGCTTTAGCGCGCGTTCCACGGTGTCGATAGCCCGGACCACTCCGGCGCAGAAGCCGCGCGGCGAGCAAAGGACGACGGAAAGATTCGGCTTTTGGGCGTCTAAGGTCATATTCAACCGGATTTGGCCAGACGGGCGCAAAACGTGCGATCTGGCAGGAACTTCAAATAAACCGCGTTCTAGCGCGTATTCCGCAAAAGTGGGCCGGTTTTGCGATCAGAATACGCGCAAGTTTATATTTCAGCGCATTTTCCCGTGGCCAACCGGATTTCGCTTAGCCGGGAAATGCTTTGGTGGAATTGGGACCGCACTCCCTATCCTGTCAAGAGTGATGCTGGTGTCTGAACCAGCTTTGCCGGTTCAGACACGCCGCTTTGTTCTAAAATGCGCATGATCCCGTCCGAAAACCGGGCATCCACTTCTCGGGATCATGCCTTAACCCATTGCACGGATCGCCCCTCGCGGACTATATAAGCACGAATTCCCGTCATCACCGATGACCAGA
>DASWQB010000353.1:0-1595 GCA_036398335.1 Afipia sp.
CGCGGCATTCACGTGATCTGCGACAAGCCGCTGACGTCGACGCTGGCGGATGCGAAGAAGCTTGCAAAGATCGCTCACGAGAGCAACGCGCTTTTCGTCCTCACGCACAATTACACCGGCTACCCGATGGTGCGGCAGGCCCGCGAAATGATCGCGAATGGCGAGATCGGTACGATCCGCCTTGTGCATGCCGAGTACCCGCAGGACTGGCTTACGGAAAACATCGAGCAAAGCGGCCAGAAGCAGGCATCATGGCGCACGGATCCCGCGCGCTCCGGGGCCGGAGGCTCCACCGGCGACATCGGCACGCATGCTTACAACCTTGGATGCTTCATGTCCGGCCTCGAACTGGAATCCGTTTCGGCCGACCTGCACAGTTTCGTGGAAGGTCGAAAGCTGGACGACAACGCCCATGTGATGCTGCGCTACCAGGGAGGTGCCAAGGGCATGCTCTGGTGCAGCCAGGTAGCGCCCGGCAATGAAAACGGTCTGAAAGTGCGCATCTACGGCACCAAAGGCGGGCTGGAATGGTTGCAGATGGATCCGAATTATCTCTGGTTCACGCCTTTCGGTGGTGAAAAGCGCCTGATCACCCGCAATGGAGCCGGTGCGGGCGCTGCCGCGGGGCGCGTTTCACGCATCCCGTCGGGGCATCCGGAAGGCTATCTGGAGGCTTTCGCCACCATCTACACGGAGGCTGCCCGCGCCATTTTCGCCCGCAGGAACGGAGAAAAGGTCGATCCGGCAGTGCTGTTCCCAACCGTCGAGGACGGTGTGAAGGGTGTGGCTTTCGTGGAGGCCTGCGTACGCTCCTCGCAGAAGAACGGAGCCTGGGTCAAGGTGTAAACCTAAACCAGCTCCTCCGGCGTGGGGTGGACGTTGCCGACGCGCTTGATTTTTGTACAGTCGGGGGTATTGCACCGTTGCGGGAGGATTTTTCGCAGGGTTTCGGAAAGACTGGAATTATCAGCCATGCCACCAACTCTGTCCGGGTGCTTCCAGGCCCGATGGAAAAGAAAATATCCCCATGTCCGATTTCAACAAACTCGCATCCCGGTTTCCAGGCGACTTTCTTTTCGGCGTCGCCACCGCTGCCTTCCAGATCGAAGGTTCGACCAAGGCGGATGGACGCAAGCCTTCCATATGGGATGCTTTTTCCAACATGCCGGGACGTGTTTACGGCCGGCATAACGGCGATGTGGCCTGCGATCACTACAATCGCCTCGATGAAGATCTGGATCTGATCAAGTCCCTGGGCGTGGAAGGATATCGGTTCTCGATCGCCTGGCCGCGCATCATTCCCGAGGGGACAGGGCCGGTCAATGAAAAAGGCCTCGATTTTTATGACCGGCTGGTCGACGGGCTGAAGGCACGGGGCATAAAGGCTTTCGCGACGCTCTATCACTGGGACCTGCCGCTTGCGCTGATGGGGGATGGAGGGTGGACGTCACGCAGCACGTCCTATGCGTTCCAGCGCTATGCCAGAACGATCGTTTCCCGTCTTGGCGACCGGCTGGATGCGGTTGCAACCTTCAACGAACCATGGTGCTCGGTGTGGCTCAGCCACCTCTATGGCATTCATGCGCCGGGAGAAC
>DASWQB010000354.1:0-1663 GCA_036398335.1 Afipia sp.
GTCTGTTGCAATCGCAAGTCCTGCCGGGTACGTCAACGCTCAGTATGACGCAAAACCATGACGTCAAAAGGCTATGACGCCACAAGACTGCGACATCAGAGGAAGTCTGCGCCTGTCATGATCGTTGCCGCTGAAAATGCCCCGGAAATCGGCTCCCGCGTGCGTCCGGCAAAATGGCGCTCCGGGCTGCGGACGGGTGTTGCCGCGCTGATGCTGTGCGCCGCTCTCGGCGCCTGCACCAGCGAGCAGTTTCAGAAGGGCTACATCCTGCCCCCCGGCGCGCTCGAGCAGATTCCGCTCGGCGCCAGCCAGGATCAGGTGCTGATCGTGATGGGGACACCCTCCACGGTCGCGACGCTCAGCGGCGAGGTGTTCTACTACATCTCGCAGCGCTCCGAGCGCAAAGTCGCCTTCATGAATCAGGAAATCATCGACCAGCGCGTCATCGCCATTTACTTCGACAAGGACCGCAAGGTCCAGCGCATCGCCAATTATGGCCTGAAGGACGGCAAGCTGTTCGACTTCATCAGCCGCACCACTCCGACCAGCGGCCAGGAGACCAGCTACCTGACGCCGCTGTTCAAACTGCTGAGCCCGCGCAGCACCGTAGACTAGACCGCGACCAGACCCTGCTCGATGAATTTATAACCCGCCTCCCAGCGCTCATATTGTTCGCTGTCCTCGGGGTACGGGTTCTTTCGCGGCTCGTGATTGAAGCGGGCCAGTTTGCCCTGCTCGAACGGGTCATTGTCGGCGGCTGAAATACCTGTTTCATCATTCATGTGTCGCTCCCGTTGATCTTCCATGAGTGGCTCCATGAAGTCGCTGACCGAATGGCTCGATCAATCGGAACGATAACGCGCGAGCTTAAACAGGTTTCCGCGGAGCTATAAAAATTTGCGGGGAGCGAGAATGCAAAATGTCTTAAAAATGCAACGAATCGTTTTGTTGCTTCGACGCATCGCAGAAACGCAAAACCTTTGAAACAGAGGTAGCAAACAAAAACCCGCAGCTTTCGCCGCGGGTTTTTTCTTTCAGAAGCAGCGCATTTAGTGCGCGAGGATCGCCAGCAGCAACAGCGCCACGATGTTGGTGATCTTGATCATCGGATTCACCGCGGGACCCGCCGTGTCCTTGTAGGGATCGCCGACAGTGTCGCCGGTCACGGCCGCTTTGTGCGCGTCGGAGCCCTTGCCGCCGTAATGGCCGTCCTCGATATACTTCTTGGCGTTATCCCACGCGCCGCCGCCCGAGGTCATCGAGATCGCGACGAACAGACCCGTGACGATCACGCCGAGCAGCATCGCGCCGACAGCAGAGAACGCAGCCGACTTGCCGGCCGCACCGCCGCCCGCAATCAAATAGATCGCGAAGTAGACGAAGATCGGGGACAGCACCGGCAGCAGCGAGGGAATAATCATTTCCTTGATCGCGGCCCTGGTCAGAAGATCGACCGCCTTGCCGTAATCCGGCTTGTCGGTGCCCTTCATAATGCCGGGCTTTTCACGGAACTGGCGGCGCACCTCTTCGACGATCGCGCCAGCCGCACGGCCGACGGCGGTCATTCCCATCGCGCCGAACAGATAGGGCAGCAGGCCACCGAACAAGAGGCCTACCACGACATAGGGATTGTTCAGCGAGAAGTCAGGAACGACGCCCTGGA
>DASWQB010000355.1:0-2796 GCA_036398335.1 Afipia sp.
CGCCTTCAAGGAAGCGCTGCGCGGCATCGACGTGCTGGTGATCGACGATCTGCAATTCCTCCAAGGCAAATCGACGCAGGCAGAGTTCTGCCATACGCTGAACGCGCTGATCGACGCCGGCCGACAGGTCGTGATCGCGGCGGACCGTCCGCCCTCGGACATCGAAGCGCTCGACGAGCGCGTGCGCTCGCGTCTGGCCGGCGGCCTTGTGGTCGAGATGGGCTCGCTCGGCGAAGAGCTTCGCCTTGATATTCTCAAATCGCGCGTCTGCGCCGCCAAGGTCCACCACGCGGGTTTCGACGTGCCGCTGCCGGTGCTGGACTATCTCGCCAAGGCCATCACCCATAATGGCCGCGACTTGGAGGGCGCGATCAACCGCCTGCTCGCGCATTCCAAACTCAATGCCCAGCCGGTGACGCTGGAGATGGCGGAGCGCGAGGTGCGCGATCTGGTTCGCCCGCAGGAACCGCGCCGGGTCAAGATCGAGGACATCCAGCGCGTCGTCGCCCGCCAATACAATGTCAGCCGTTCGGATTTGTTGTCTTCGCGCCGCACCGCGAATGTCGTGCGCCCGCGCCAGGTCGCGATGTATCTGGCGAAGACGCTGACGCTGCGCTCATTGCCTGAAATCGGGCGCCGGTTCGGAGGCCGCGATCACACCACGGTGCTGCACGCGGTCCGCAAGATCGAGGCGCTGGTGGCCAAGGACATCGCGCTCTCGGATGAGGTGGAGCTTTTGAAGCGCCAGCTCCAGGAGTGAGCCTGCGCGGAAAAGCCGAAACTCGTTTCCCGTAAAAGCATGCCCTCGGGCCGGGCCCGAGGGATCATGCCCGAATAAAGTGATTAACGCGAAAAACTCGCGAAAACCGCAAAAAGGCGGCGACGCCGCCCCTTGCGAAACACCGCCATCCGCGTCACCTTACCCGCCCCGCGCTCGATCTGGACGCCGATCCGGACCGGGCGCGGACTCATCTGCCGAGGCGCCTTGCGGCTGCCCGGCATCAAGCCGTATTCCGCAAAGTGGATTTGGCCACGGGTTCGCATCCGGGATACGCGCAACGAAACGGTACGGTTGGGGATCAGGCGGAAGTCATGAAAGTCACGGTCGAGCGCGCGCAGCTTCTGAAATCACTGGGTCACGTCCACCGCGTGGTCGAACGGCGCAATACGATTCCGATCCTGGGCAACGTGCTGATCCGCGCCGAGAATGCGCGCCTCAGCCTCAAGGCCACCGATCTCGATCTCGAAGTGACCGAAACCCTGCCGGCGGAAGTCGCAACCGGCGGCTCGACCACCGTGCCCGCGCATATGTTCTACGACATCGTGCGCAAACTGCCGGACGGCTCACAGATCGTACTCGAGGGCGACGGCGACCGCTCGGTGCTGGCGATCCGCGCCGGGCGCTCGCGCTTCACGCTGCAAACGCTGCCGGAAAGCGATTTTCCCGATCTCGCCGCCGGTGACATGACGCATTCCTTCACGCTGGCGGCAGCGGATGTGAAGCGCCTGATCGACCGCACGCAATTTGCGATCTCCACCGAAGAGACCCGCTACTATCTCAACGGCATTTATCTGCACAGCGCAGGCACCGCCAAGGCAGCGACTCTGCGCGCGGTCGCGACCGACGGCCACCGCCTCGCGCAGTTCGACCTGCCGCTGCCGAAGACCGCGGCCGGCATGCCGGGCGTGATCGTACCGCGCAAGACGGTTGGCGAAGTGCAGCGCCTGATCGAGGATGGCGAGGGCGAAGTCGGCATCGAGCTGTCGCAAGGCAAGATCCGTTTCACCATCGCCAATGTCGTGCTGACCTCCAAACTGATCGACGGCACATTCCCGGACTATGGCCGTGTGATTCCGCAGAACAACGACAAGGAACTGATCGTCGACAAGAAGGATTTCGAGGCGGCGGTCGATCGTGTCTCGACCATTTCGAGCGAACGTGGCCGCGCGGTGAAGCTCGCGCTCTCGGCCGGCAAGCTCGTGCTGTCGGTGACCAATCCGGATTCCGGCAGCGCGACGGAAGAACTCGAAGTAGAATACGCCGCCGATCCGCTCGATATCGGTTTCAACTCGCGCTATCTGCTGGATATCGCCGCGCAGATCGAAGGCGAAGTCGCGGTGCTGCGGCTGGCCGATCCCGGCTCGCCGACGCTGGTGCAGGACAAGGACACCAAAAACGCGCTCTACGTGCTGATGCCGATGCGGGTGTAGCGGTCCTACGCTTTTTACCGGCGAGAGGAATAGCCCAGATCGTCATTGCCGGGCTTGACCCGGCAATCCATCATCTTCGAATGAACGACTGGGTCCATATCCGCGCGAGCGCGCCAGGTGAAACGCTGTATGTCGGCGTAACCAACAATCTTGTCCGACGCGTTTATGAACATCGCGAAAATCTGGCCGATGGCTTCACCAAGCGTTACGGCATCAAGATGCCGGTTTATTTCGAGCCACACGAGACGATTGGCGCCGCGCTCCAGCGCGAAAAGAACACAAAACACCGGTCGCGTGATGGAAAATCGATTTGGTCGTCGCGGACAATCCCGACTGGCAAGATCTTTATGATGAGATTGTCCGCTAACGCGGACGATGGATTGCCGGGTCAAGCCCGGCAATGACACTCCGTGGTTTCAGCGCACGGCCGTTACGCTATACAAACACCATGACCGTCTCCCGCATCCTGCGCCTCAGCCTCACGCATTTCCGCAATTATCGCGCGGCGTCGCTGACCACCTCCGCCGATCTCATCGTGCTGGTCGGGCCGAACGGCGCGGGCAAGACCAATTGCCTTGAGGCGAT
>DASWQB010000356.1:0-3534 GCA_036398335.1 Afipia sp.
GCGAGGCGAACAAGGCGAAGTCGAACCAGAGCCGCAGCCGTCATGGACCCCGCTCTCAAGCTGAACTCTCATCGCTCACGAATTTCTCTCATTTCCGTTTTCTCATGTCGCATCCAAAACTGAAAAATTTCCGCCGCATCGTGGTCAAGGTGGGCTCCTCGCTCCTGATCGATGCCGCGGCAGGTGAAGTGAAGGCCGCATGGCTCACTGCGCTCGCTGCCGATATCGCCAAACTGCATGGCGACGGCAAAGATGTGCTGGTCGTCTCGTCCGGCTCCATCGCACTTGGCCGCAGCCGGCTTAAATTGCCGAGCGGCGCGTTGAAGCTGGAAGAAAGCCAGGCCGCCGCAGCCGTGGGCCAAATCGCGTTGGCGCGTATCTGGTCCGAAGTGCTCGGCCATCACGGCATCGGCGCTGGACAAATTCTGGTCACACTGCAGGACACCGAAGAGCGGCGACGCTATCTCAACGCGCGCTCGACGATCACCAAACTTCTCGAATGGCGCGCGGTGCCGATCATCAACGAGAACGACACGGTGGCGACCAACGAAATCCGCTATGGCGACAACGACCGCCTCGCCGCGCGCGTCGCCACCATGACCAGTTCTGATCTACTGATCCTGCTGTCCGACATCGACGGGCTTTACGACGCGCCACCCGGCGCCAATCCGAACGCCAAGCTCATCCCTGTGGTTGAGGCCGTCACCGCCGACATCGAGGCGATGGCGGGCGCGGCGGAATCCGAATTGTCGCGCGGCGGCATGCGCACCAAGATCGAGGCGGCGAAGATCGCCACTTCGTCCGGCACGCACATGCTGATCGCGTCGGGCAAGGTCGATCACCCCCTGCAAGCCATTGCGGACGGCGGACGCTGCACGTGGTTTCTCACGCCGGCCAATCCCGTGACCGCGCGAAAACGCTGGATCGCTGGATCACTGGAGCCGAAGGGCGTGCTCACCATCGACGCTGGCGCAGTCAACGCTCTGTATGCCGGCAAGAGCCTTCTGCCTGCCGGCATCGTTCGTATCGATGGCGCATTCGCACGCGGCGATGCGGTGGTGGTGCGCGGACCGGATGGCCAAGAGATCGGCCGTGGCCTTGTCGCCTATGACGCGCAGAACGCCGAAAAGATCAAAGGACGCTCGTCATCCGATGCAGCGCAGATTTTGGGTATCAGCGGACGCGCTGAGATGATCCACCGCGACGACCTCGTGGTGGCCGGATCGCGCGGCGGCGAGACCGGCAAATGAACCACGAATGCATGGCTCGCCCCTTCGCAGCAGAGCGATTTCTATGCTACGGCATGGGCTTAGACATGAAGAACATGAGATAGAGCCCGCATGAACGCTCCGCTCAAGCCATTCGACGAAGCATCCGACCTGCCCGCCCTGATGACCGAACTGGCCGCAGGCGCACGCCGCGCCGCGCGCGTGATCGCTCTTGCGTCAAGCGAACGGAAGAATACGGCGCTTGCCGCGATGGCAAAGGCGATCCGCTCTGCCAGCGCGCGGATCATTGCGGCCAACGCCGAGGACGTCGCCGAAGCAAAGGCGCACGGCGCCACTGCGGCCTTCATCGACCGCTTATCGCTTAATGAGGTACGGGTTGAATCGATGGCGGCGGGCATCGATGTGGTGCGCGGCATTTCCGACCCCGTCGGCACCGTCAGCGAAAAATGGACGCGGCCCAACGGCATGACCATCGAGCGCGTTCGCGTACCGCTCGGCGTGGTCGCGGTGATTTTCGAAAGCCGCCCCAACGTGCTGGCGGACGCCGGCGCGCTGTGCCTGAAATCCGGCAACGCCGTGATCCTGCGCGGCGGCTCGGACAGTTTCCGGTCCTGCCGCGCGATTCATGCCTGTCTGGTGCAGGGCCTGCGCGAAGCGGGATTGCCCGAAGCCGCCATCACGCTGGTACCGACACGCGATCGCGCGGCCGTCGGTCTTCTGCTCACCGGACTGAATGGCGGAGTTGACGTGATCGTGCCGCGCGGCGGCAAGAGCCTCGTCGCGCGCGTCGAGGCCGAGGCGCGCGTGCCGGTGTTCGCGCATCTTGAAGGCGTCAATCACGTTTATGTCGACAAGGCCGCCTCACTCGACATGGCCCAGACCGTTGTCTTGAATTCGAAAATGCGCCGCCCCGGCGTCTGCGGTGCAGCCGAAACTCTGCTGGTCGACAAGGCGGCTGCCGCGACGCAGCTCAAGCCTCTGGTGACAATGTTGATCGAGGCCGGCTGCGAGGTGCGCGGCGACGCCGAAGTTCAGCAAGCCGACGCGCGCGTGAAGCCTGCCACCGAAAGCGACTGGGCCACCGAATATGAAGACGCGATCATTGCCGCGAAGGTCGTGAACGGCGTCGATGACGCCATCGCACATATCGAGAAATATGGTTCGCACCACACCGACGCCATCGTCACAGACGATGCGAGGGTCGCGGAGAAATTTCTCAACCAGGTCGATTCCGCCATCGTGCTGCATAACGCCTCGACGCAATTCGCCGATGGCGGCGAATTTGGTTTCGGCGCCGAAATCGGCATTGCCACCGGCAAATTCCACGCGCGAGGACCGGTCGGCGTCGAGCAACTGACCAGCTTCAAATATCGCGTTCACGGCACCGGACAGACTCGGCCGTGACAACACCGGCATCGCTCGGTCATGCCATTCCGCTGCATACCGACGGCATGCGCATCGGATTGCTTGGCGGTTCGTTCAATCCGCCGCACGACGCGCACCGCGCCATCAGTCTGTTCGCGATGAAGCGGCTCAAGCTCGACCGCATCTGGTGGCTGGTGTCGCCGGGCAATCCGCTCAAGTTGGAGCAGCAGCCGCGCACGCTGGATGAACGCATGGCCGCGGCACAGCAGCTTGCGCATCACCCGCGCATCGATGTGAGCTGTCTCGAATCCGTCATCGGCACGCGCTACACTGCCGACACCATCGGCTTTTTGCGGCGGCGGTGTTCCGGCGTGCATTTTGTGTGGATCATGGGCGCTGACAATCTCGCGCAGTTCCATCGTTGGGAAAACTGGCAGGACATCGCTGCCCAGATTCCGATCGCCGTGATCGACCGTCCTCCCGAGAGTTTCCGCGCCCTGTCGTCCACCGCCGCGCAGGCGCTGGCGCGCTACCGGATCGACGAAAGCGATGCTGGCACCCTCGCGACGCGCGCACCGCCAGCCTGGACTTTTCTCACCGGCATGAAATCGTCACTGTCATCGACAGGCCTCCGGAACCCGGACGGAAGCTGGAAATGACCAAATGCATGACGAAAAAACCACACACGCCAAAACGTCACATCGGCACCACCGATTTGACGGTCCCCGGGCTACTGGAAGATTGAAACCATTAACCCCACATGCGTAAGATCGTGACCGGGCACCACGGGATTCGGTGCCCGCGATACAGTGAAAGGAATAGTCCCTGACTGCATCTGTGTTGTCCCGGGCGGGTACGTCATCGCCGCCCCTCGCTGTCCTCGCGGCGCGACCTGACGCCGAAGAGACACTGCACCTGATCCTCTCCCGCCTTGACGACA
>DASWQB010000357.1:0-3606 GCA_036398335.1 Afipia sp.
GAACAGCCGTTCGAAGAAGGACGGCCCGGAAGACGACGTGTTGCTGTTGCTCGCGAAGCTGACGCCCGGCGGCAGGCTGTTGCCGGCCGGTTTCGAGTAGCTCGGCTGCGAATGCGACACGGCGACTTCGAGATCCCTGCCCTTGGTGTTCTTCAGCATGGCTTCCATGGTCGCGTCGCGGCCATAGACGTCCTTGCGGAATTGCAGCTTGCCGGCGTCGTCCACGAACGCGGTCTGGTAGGTGATGTTGACCGGGATCGGGGTCGGCAGATTGATGTTGACCTCGCCCTTGCCATACATGCTGCGGATTTTCTCGGCGGTGTAGTTTTCTTCCGGACGCGCAATGCTGAGCAGGGTCGCTCCATATTGATCCGGATTCTGCACGCGCATGCAGCCGTGGCTGTAGGCACGCTCATCCTTGGCGAACAGATATTTGTCCGGCGTGTCGTGCTGATACACCAGGAACTTGTTCGGGAAGTTGAAGCGGATACGGCCAAGGGCATTGTCCGCCCCGGGAGGCTGCGAGATGTGAATGCTGCCGTCGCGGTTGCGCTCGAACTTGAGGCCCATGCGCTGAAGCATGGTCGGGTCCTGCTGCATCGCCGGCAGATATTCCTTGTAGATGATTGACGGCGGCACGTTCCATGTCGGGTTGACGGTGATGTATTTCATCGTCTCCGTCATGATCGGTGTGGCATGTTCGCCGGGCAGGCCAACCACCACGCGCGTGGTCCAGGCCGGCTCACCCTTGTGCATGACCCGGAGCGTGTAATCCGGGATGTTCAGGATCACATAAGCGTCGCCAAGCGCAGGCGCGCCGAGATCGCGCGGCAGCCAGCGCCAGCGTTCCATGTTGACGCGAACGATGTCGATCTGCCGTTCGCTCTTGGGCCCGTTCAGCGCGCGCACCGTGGCGTTGTCGAACACGCCGGTGGCCTTGAGACCGTTGCTTGCCTGGAATTTGCGGACCGCATCGGCGACGGCGACATCGTAATGAGCGTCGTCGGCATTCTCAACGCCCAGCTTGGCGCGCAATGCCGGCACGCGGGAATCTTCCAACGCGGCGGCATTCGGGTTCGCTTTGGTCGGCTTGACGAGTTTGAGCGTGTCGCCTTCCTCGATCTTTTTGGTGGCGTCTTCGCCGACACCGCGCAGTTCGGCCAGCTTCGCCTTCAGTTCCTTGTAAAGCTTATGCGGCGGGCTGTAGGTCTCCAGCGCTGCGCTGACGTCGCGCGCGGTCGAGACGTTGATCAGCACTTCCGCCGGGTCCGGATAGTGGTCCGGAAACAGGATGTCGCCGGTGACCTGCGACCAGTGCATGCGGCCGCTCTGGATATGGCGAGCGAAATCCAGCACGCTTTCAGTCATTCGCAGTTCGGCATCCGCCTGCGTGTCAGGGGTCGCGGCCGCGGCGAAATCCGGGGTCGGATAATCCTTGGGGTTGAGGCCGTCAGCCGCGGCGTCTTTCAGGCGGGTGGCTGCGCTGGTCGCGCGGATGGTGGCGGCGGCGCCATCGGTCCACAACGCCGCGTAGTTGCGGTCCTTATAGAAAGCCTCGACAGCGGCGCGTTCGGTCTTGCGGTCGAAATATTTCGCGCTCTTGGTCGCGATCAGGTCGCGCAGCTTTTCCCCGAACGGGCTGAGGTCTGCGACGGCCGGTGTCGCGGCGGCAGGGGCAGCCGCTGTGGCCGGAGCCGATGTGGCCGGCGCAGGCGCGGTTGCTGAAGCGGCCGGAGCTGCTGCGGCGTTTGCCGCGGGCGCGTCGGTTTTTGGAGAATCGGTCTTGGCTATATCGGCCGTCACTCCGGCAGCCTTCGCGGCTTGCGCCTTGAAGTCCTCGGCCTTGATCTCAGCGGCTGTCGGCGGCGGGACGTTCGCAGGTTCGGGCGTGGGGACGGCGGCGCTAATCGCGGCATCCGGTGATTTCGGCGGTTCGCTCTGCGCCAAAGCAGCCCCTGTCATCAGGAAGGTCGCTGCGACGGCGGCCAGCACGCGATCATAGCCGGTACGGCCAGTCGAAAAGTCTCGCATTCTCACACCCCTTGGGCGACGCTGTTCCGGCGTGAAACAGCAGTTGATTTGTCGGAACCTGTTGCAGAGAGCCAGGAAAACACAAAAAAGGCCCTAAATCAGGCATTCCGTGCCACACGTCCTGCTTCCGGACGATTCATTGGAACGATACACGCACCAGCGCGATGCGCCTAGCCGCGCGTGATCAAGTCACGCGAAACTGACCGCACTTTATGACCTGTTGCAACGTTTTGCGCGGATTGGACGCACGCTTTATTCGGGTCTGTCACTGGCGGGCCACGGTTCAATCCGGAGCCTGTTTTACCGCCGGGCGTAACCTCGGGTTCCGCTCAGGTCTTGCTGGCGGCGCTTTCGGCGTCTCCCCCGGCGGCGGCGTCCTCAAGCTTGCGGTAGAGGGTCGAACGCCCGATTTTGAGCCGTCTGGCGACCTCCGACATCTGCCCGCGATAATGCGAAATCGCAAACTGGATGATCTCACCTTCCATGTCGTCGAGAGGCCGTATTTCGCCATCCTCGCTCAGCATTGCCAATTGGCCGTGGCCGGCTTGGCGATAGGAGTGGGGCGAGGCCGGAACGATCGGAACGTCGTGTTCAGCTATTATCTGCCCCAATAAAACGGGGGAGGGGGTTATGGTGAGAGGCTCGCTAACGCCGTGAACGGGATCCGCTCCATGGACCGGTGCGAGCGGGAAATCCTCAGGCCGTAATTCGTCGCCCTCGCTCATCACCACCGCGCGATAGACCGCATTTTCAAGCTGGCGCACATTGCCTGGCCAGTCGGCGCGGGTGAGGAGGGCCATCGCATCGCCGCTGATACGGGCGATGGGGCGATTTTCCTCGGCGCAGAAGCGCGCCAGGAAATGCCGCAGCAGATGCGGGATGTCCTCGCGCCGCGCGCGCAGCGGCGGCACGGTCAGCGGCAGGACATGCAGGCGATAGAACAGATCCTCGCGGAAATGCCCTTCCTTGACACGATTGAGCAGGTTGCGATTGGTCGCAGAAACGATACGGACATCGACCTTCACGGGTTTGCGTCCGCCGACAGCTTCGACTTCGCCCTGCTGCAAGGCGCGCAGCAATTTGACCTGCGCCGCCAAAGGCAACTCGCCCACCTCATCGAGGAATAGTGTGCCGCCGGTGGCTTCGACGAATTTGCCGGCGTGGCGTTCGGTGGCGCCGGTGAAGGCGCCCTTCTCGTGACCGAAAAGGATCGACTCAACCAGATTGTCGGGAATCGCGCCGCAATTTACCGTCACGAACGGCTTGCTGCTGCGGTCCGACGAGCCATGGATGGCACGCGCGATCAATTCCTTGCCGACGCCGGATTCGCCTTCGATCAGCACCGGGATCGCCGAGGTCGCGGCTTTCTTGCCCATCGCGATCACGTTACCCATGATGTCTGAGCGAGTGACGATGTCCTTGAAGGTGAGGCGGCCCTCGCGGCTGTGACGGATGCGCTGGAGTTCGCCCTTGAGTGCGCTGGCATCGAGTGCGTTGCGCAAAGACACCTGAAGCCGCTCGACGCCGACCGGCTTGACCACGAAATCATGCGCACCGGAGCGCATCGCTGACACC
>DASWQB010000358.1:0-5466 GCA_036398335.1 Afipia sp.
AAACCGGTGCTGACGTCGGCGCAGGCTCCGGGTCTCATCTACGATGTTATTGCTGTCAATCCGGCAAGCCTTTCGGCGCACAAGGCCGACTGGGCGAAACTCGTCAAGCTGTGGGACAAGGTCGTCAATTATATCAACGACCCGAAGACCCAGGACGACGCGGTCAAGATCATGGCCGCTCGTTCGGGCGTTTCGCCGGAAGAGTACAAGCCGCTTCTGAAGGGCACGAGGCTGCTCACACTCGCGGAAGGCAAGAAAATCTTCCAGAAGGGTGACGGCCTTGGCTCGCTCTACGGGTCATCGAAAATCGCCGACGACTTCAACGTGAAGAATGAGGTCTACAAGGAACCTCAGAACGTTAATTCGTACATCGACGGATCGTTGGTCCCGTAATCCGGATAAAGACGGGCGTAGCTCATGAAATGGACGAAGCTTTTCCGGATTCAACGCGTTCTGCCGCATCGCGTGCGGACAGCGCTTGGCTGGATGTCCTTCATCCTGCCGCTTCTGGTGTGGTGTCTTGTGAGCTACGTCCCGTCGATCTGGCATCCTCTTATCATGGTGACCGATCCCGGCTCGGTTCAGTATCTCCAGCCGGGCATGCGAATGGAAAGACAGGCGTTCGATTCCGAAGCTGCAGACGCCAAAGCGCAAGGGCTGGAACCGCCAAAGGGTTACAGAGCCAATCCAATCTATCTGCCCGCGCCACACGAAGTCTTGCGCGCTCTCTATACTTCCTTTGTGACCCCGCCGGTGCAGAAGGACGGACTTTGGCTGCACGAAAGCCTTTGGAAAAGCATTCAGGTCATTTTCTGGGGCTTTACGATTTCATCGCTCGTCGGCGTGCCGCTTGGTGTTCTCTGCGGCGCTTATGGGTTCTTTTCACGGATCAGCGAACCATTCATTGAGTTTTTCAGATATCTGCCCGCGCCAGCCTTCGGCGCCCTGATGGTGGCCATTCTTGGAATTTACGATGGTCCGAAGATCGCGATCATCGTGATCGGCACGTTCTATCAGCAGGTGCTGATCATAGCGAACACAACGCGCAAGCTTGATGGCGCGCTCGTCGAAGCGGCGCAAACACTGGGCGCGAAACGCACGCAATTGCTCGGACACGTCGTTTTGCCCGGAATTCTTCCAGACCTTTTCCGTGATCAGCGGATTCTTCTCGGCTGGGCCTGGACATATCTCATCGTTGCGGAGCTGATCGGAGCGACCAGCGGCATTACCTGGTTCATCACGCAACAGGCGCGTTACCAGCACTTCGAGAATGTCTTCGCGGCGATCATCATCATCGGAATCATCGGTCTGGGCTCCGACATGATTCTGGCGTGGTTCGGCAAGCGTCTGTTCCCTTGGGAGAAGACGCTGGTGAAGAGCGCGTGATGACGATGAATCAGATGATGACCCAACCGCTCGCGCTTCCGTCCTATAAAGAACAGCGGCCGGAAGTCCGCGCGCGCTTCGATCGCATGAAAATGCGTGATGTCATTCTGGAGGTTCGAAATCTCACGAAAATCTTTCATTCGAAAGATCGAGAAACACTTGCGCTGAACAATATCAACTTTGTGACTCACCGGCGCGAGTTTGTCTGCATTGTCGGCCCGTCCGGCTGCGGAAAATCGACGCTGGTGAGAATTCTCGCAGGCCTTGAAGAATTCTCGAGCGGCGAAGTGCTGCTCGACGGAAATCCCGTCACCGGGCCGGGAAAAGACCGGGGCATGGTCTTTCAGGGCTACACGCTGTTTCCATGGCTGACAGTCAAAAAGAACGTGATGTTCGGTCTCAAAATCAACGGCATGGATAATGGGAATGCAGAGAGGCGTGCGCTCGAATGGCTTGATCTTATCGGCCTGGAGCAATTTGCTGATGCTTATCCCAATCAGCTTTCAGGGGGCATGAAGCAGCGCGTTGCTATTGTGCGCGCGCTTGCGAACCAGCCGCGTATCTTGCTGATGGACGAGCCTTTCGGCGCGCTCGATGCGCAAACGCGGTGCAAGATGCAGGCGCATTTGCTCGATATCTGGAAGAAGATCGACATTACGATCGTTTTCATCACGCATGATCTGGATGAAGCGATCTTTCTCGCTGACCGGATTTTGGTGCTATCGGCTCATCCCGGCGAGGTCCAGGAGTTGATCGAAGTGCCTGTGCCGCGCCCGCGAAGCATGAGCCAGTTCATCACGCCAGAATTTCTCGCCACCAAAGCGAGGCTTGAGGATCTGATTCACCAAGGACAGCACGATAAAGAAGAAGACGAGGCGTTGCCTATTGTCGGCCGCCTGACAGATGTGAACGACAATGTCGAATAAACCCGTTCTGTGGTCGCAGCGAACCTGGGCCGAGTTGCCGAAAGACATTGAAGCGGCGGAGCAGTCGGCAATTCTTCCTGTCGGTGCCACCGAACAACATGGGCCGCATATGGGTTGCGGCATGGATACGGTGCTCGCCGACAGACTTTGCGAATCCGTCTCGGCGTTCACGGGCGTGCCCATGCTGCCGCCGCTGCCTTACGGATGTTCGCTGGGGCACAGCCGACGTTGGCCCGGTACGATCGCGCTGACGCCGCAGGCATTGATTGACGTTGTCAAGCAGATTGGAGATTGGGCCTATTATAGCGGCGTTCGCCGGCTTTTTCTCGTCAACACGCACGTCACGAATGCGGCGCCGCTTCGCTGCGCGCTTGAGCTGTTGCGCTCGGAGCATGACGATCTGATGATCGCGCTTTTTAACTCGGCGGCACTTAGCGAGCGTGTGCGCGAGGCGCATTTCTCGGACGGCAATGATTGGCATGCGAACGACGCCGAGACGTCGCTGATGCTCGCGGTCGCGCCTGACATGGTGCGCGAGGACCTGATGGCATCGAGCGACGATCCCGACCGCACTGAAAATCTGGTTTTTTCCCATCCGGTCAATCGAACCAGTAAAAACGGTGTGACGGGAATGCCAAGCCGCGCCACGAAAGCGCGCGGTGAAGAACTGTATCGATGGATGGTGGAAGACCTGAGCGCGCTCATCCAGCGCGGTCTGTCTGAAAGACAGCCGCTTGATCACTCCTATTTTTTGCAAGCGTAACAAGAGAGAGGCTGTCAATCGTGTATGACTCCGAGAAGATAAAAAAGGTCCAGTCAGAATTGACCGGCAAGGGCGTGAAGTACTGCATTGGCGCCTATGTCGATATTCACGGCGTGCCGAAGGCCAAAGTTGTTCCAATCAGCCATCTCGAACATATGGTTCATGGATCTGAGCTCTATACGGGGTATGCGCTAGACGGTTTGGGCCAGCAGCCAAATGAAGACGAAATCGCGTCTGTGCCGGATCTCGACCATATCATTCAGCTTCCCTGGGAGCCGAAGATCGCCTGGATGCCGGCGGACAACACCTTCAAAGGTAAACCTTATCCGCTGAACACGCGGGTTGCTTTGAAGAACGTTCTGGCCGAAGCCGCCAAAATGGGATTTGGCTTCAATCTCGGAATTGAGTGTGAAATCTTCGTTCTCCGGCAGAACGCGGACGGCTCGCTGTCGGTGCCAAATCCGGACGACAAACTCACCAAGCCTTGCTACGACGTTCGCGGGTTTCTCGACAATTTCGCGTGGCTGGACAAAGTTGCGAGCTGCATCAACGATCTAGGCTGGGATCTCTATTCCTTTGACCACGAAGACGCCAACGGTCAGTACGAATTTGATTTCCGCTATGCCGATGCGCTGACGATGTGCGACCGCTTCACCTTCTTCCGCTATATGGCAAAGCATTATGCGAAGGAAGAGGGGCTGCTCGCAACGATGATGCCAAAGCCCTTTGCGGATAAAACCGGCAACGGCGCTCATTTCAATATGTCGCTCTTTGACATTAAAACAGGCGAAAATGTTTTCGTGTGCGATCCCAAGGACGATCCGCGCGGACTTGGCTTGACGCCGACCGGTTATCATTTCATCGGCGGGCTGCTTAAGCACGGCCGTGCATTGTGTGCCGCGTTTGCACCGACCGTGAACAGCTACAAACGTCTCGTGCGCCAGGGCTCCATGACTTATTTCTCATGGGCGCCGGTGTTCAACTCCTATGGCTCCAACAACCGTACCAATTCGGTCCGCGTTCCGATGAACGGCGGGCGTTGTGAATCGCGGAACGCGGATGGATCGCTCAATCCCTACCTTGCGGCGACACTAGCTTTGGCTGCCGGGCTTGAAGGGGTGCGGGAAAAAATCGATCCGGGCAAGCCGAATGAAGACAACCTCTACGCGATGACTGAATCGGAACGAACGCAGCGCGGCATCGATTTCTTGCCGCAAACGCTTCACGAGGCTGTCGAAGCTTTTGCGGCGGATCCTTTCATCGAAAAGACCCTCGGCAAAGAACTTCGTGACGAGTTCATAAAATACAAAACGATAGAATGGGAAACCTATCATCTGTCGGTTAGCCAATGGGAAATAGAGCGCTACAGTTACATGTTCTGAGGATCTAAATGTCTGAATCCGCAAACGGTGCGAGTCGTTTGGTCAGCCGCATCAGCATTTCATTGCCGGAGGAGCTTCTCAACGATCTCGACCGAATGGTTGCGTCGCGCGGGTTCGAGAGTCGTTCTCAGGCCGTGAACGACATGCTCCATAAATTTCTCTTGGAGCATAAACACGAGGTCGGTGACGATGTCATGGTTGGTATTGTCACTCTCTTCTATAACAATACCGTTCCGGGGTTGCAGAAACAGCTCGCCGACCTGCAGTTTGAGCACATCGACGAGGTCATCAGTTCGCTGCACGTCCATTTGATGCACAATCAGACGATGGAGGTTATTTTGGTGCAGGGACCTGCACGTAAACTGCAACTGATCGCGGATAAGATGACGTCGAGAAGGGGTGTGACATCGGGAAATATCCATCTCGTGGCGGCGCTGATTCCGCAGCTTCATCCGTTTACACAGCGCAAAACCTAGGAAATGAATTTACTGCGTTGCGTATCGTTGTATTTGCTCCGTCAAGGACGGCCTTGACATGACGGGAGTGTAAGCCGGGACGGCCTGGGATTGTCTGAAGGAAGGGACAAACATGATCCTCACGAAAGAGCAGCAGGCTGAAGTCGAAGCCCATCGCAAACGTTATAATGAATTGAAAGCCGCGGGTCAGGGGAAGGCGCCGCGTGCGCTCCCGCCGCCGACGCCGCGACACGGCATGTCGATCGCAGAAAGCGCGATCATTCACAGAGAGGTCATTCCGGGCGGCTGGTACTGGACGACACAACTTCGGCGCGGGGAGGCGCTGCGTGTCGTCAACACCAGCGGAAAATCTTGCGTCGCGCTTTTGGCGTGGAGCAAGGCAGATCCATCGGAACGGCTTAACCATGCCGACACGATCAAGGTGCAGTGGGCTGCGCGTCTGCAAAAGGGACGCGTCATTCTGTCCGATATGGGCCGGGCTCTTCTCAGCATCATTGAGGACACAAGTGCGGCCCACGATACGCTGGTCGGAT
>DASWQB010000359.1:0-2634 GCA_036398335.1 Afipia sp.
CCGGGTCGTCCCAAATGATGTGCTCGAGATTGGCAAGATCGCCGGCGATGTCGGCTCGATCGTGCAGCTTGGCGAAGTAATGGTGGTGGGCGGCGACACGCCGGTTCTCGGATTCCCCTTTATCAAGGGCGCTTCCGTGGCCGCTGAGGTGCTGGACCACAAGCGCGGTGCGAAGGTGATCGCCTTCAAGAAGCGCCGCCGCAAGAATTCGAAGCGCAAGCGCGGCTACCGCGACGAGATCACTGTGATCCGCGTCACGGAAATCCTGACCGACGGTAAGGCCCCGAGCGTGGGTCCGCGCCCGAAGAAGGAAAAGGTCGAGGCTGCACCGGCTGAAGGGGAGAACCCGAAAGCCAAGAAGGCACCGGCCAAGAAAGCCGCACCAAAGGCAGCCGCAAAAAAGGCTCCGGCGAAAGCCGCTGCCAAGCCAAAGGCCGCAGCCAAGAAGGCCGCGCCGAAGGCGAAGACCGATAATAAAGTGAGATGATTCCGGACTGGAATCGGGTTACAGACTGAGACGAATTTTGGAGACGGGCTATGGCTCATAAAAAAGCAGGCGGTTCATCGCGCAACGGACGCGACTCGGCTGGCAAACGCCTTGGAATCAAGGCGTTCGGCGGCGAGCACGTGATTCCGGGCAATATCATCGCGCGTCAACGCGGCACCACCTGGCATCCGGGTGCCAATGTCGGCATGGGCACGGACCACACTCTGTTCGCCAAGATCGAAGGCAAAGTTGAATTCCGCGCCAAAGCCAACGGCCGCACCTTCATTTCGGTTCTCCCGGCCGTAGCCGCCGCCGAATAACGGCAGACACATCGCGTCTGCCGGTCCTGTTGACCCGGCAGAGCACCATAAGGCTCTCAAGGGGAGACGGGAAACCGGCCTCCCCTTTTCGTTTGTCCATCGCATCAAGATGGACGCAACAAGGAGCCTTCTCATGTTGCAGGAATTGCCGACCCAGTCGTTAAGAGAGTCCAGAGCCGTCGTCCTCGAGACCGGACGGCTGGTGCTGCGCCAGCCGACGCTCGCGGACGTAAAAGCCATTACCCGCATCGCCGGCGATCATCGCGTCGCGATCAATCTGCAGCGCGTGCCGCATCCCTATTCCCTCGATGATGCGACGCAGTTCGTCTCGAACGTCGCAAACACCGGCGGCATGACGACGTTCCTGATCGAGCGCAAAGGTGCAGCCATCGGTCTCGCGAGCCTGACTTGGGAGAAAGGCGATGCTCCGGAGCTTGGCTATTGCCTCGGCGCCGATCACTGGGGTCAGGGCTTCGCCACCGAATCCGCGCGCGCCTTGATCGATTTTGCGTTCGAGGAATTTTCCATCGACGCCATTCACTCGGGCGCGCGCGTGCTGAACCCTGCCTCGCGTCACGTGCTGGAGAAATGCGGCTTCCAGTGGACCGGCGTCGAGCTGCATCGCTTCCTCGCGCTCGGCTCGTCAACGCCGGTGGATCGTTTTCGGCTGGAACGCGGCGTCTGGTCGTCACTGAAAGGCTGGAGCGATGCGGTCCGGCGTTAATCACGACGGCATGAACCCGAAAAGTGGATACCGGTTTTCGGATAAGATCATGCCCCAAATGAAGCGCAAGCATGCCGGACGGTTGTCCGGCATGCTTGCGCGCGTTAGGTGTAAGCCATGAAATTTCTCGATGAGGCCAAAGTCTACATCCGCTCCGGCGACGGAGGAAACGGCTGCGTGGCGTTTCGCCGCGAGAAGTTCATCGAGCATGGCGGCCCCAATGGCGGCAATGGCGGGCGCGGCGGCGACGTCATTATCGAGGCCGTCGATGGCCTGAATACGCTGATCGATTATCGCTACCAGCAACATTTCAAGGCGCCCAAAGGCGGCCACGGCATGGGCAGCGACCGCCACGGTGCGGGCGGCAAGGACATTGTGCTGAAGGTGCCGGTCGGCACGCAGGTGTTCGACGAGGATCGCGAGACGCTGCTGCACGATTTCACCAAGCTCGGCGAATCTTTCGTCATCGCCAAGGGTGGCAATGGCGGATTTGGCAACGCCCATTTCAAGTCTTCAACCAACCGCGCACCTCGCCATGCCAATCCCGGCCAGCCCGGTGAAGAGCGCTGGCTCTGGCTTCGTATGAAACTGATCGCGGATGCTGGGCTTGTCGGGTTGCCGAATGCCGGCAAATCGACGTTTCTCTCCATCGTCAGCGCTGCGAAACCGAAGATTGCCGACTATCCCTTCACCACGCTGCATCCGCAGCTCGGCGTCGTGCAAATCGATGGCCGCGAGTTCGTGCTTGCCGATATTCCCGGCCTGATCGAGGGCGCGCATGAAGGCACGGGGCTCGGCGACCGTTTTCTCGGCCATGTCGAGCGCTGCCGCGTGCTGCTGCACCTGATCGACGCAACCTGCGAGCACGCCGGAAAGGCTTACAAGACGGTGCGCACCGAACTGGAAGCCTATGACGCCGATCTGGGTGACAAGATTGAGATCGTTGCGCTGAACAAGATCGACGCGGTGACACCCGAACATCTCAAGGAACAAAAGGCGCGGCTGAAACGCGCGGCCAAGCAGGCGCCGATGCTCGTCTCCGGATTCACGGGAGAAGGCGTTCCGGAGATTCTGCGCGCGTTGATCGAAGTGATCGGGCAAGC
>DASWQB010000360.1:0-17239 GCA_036398335.1 Afipia sp.
CATTCAGGATCACCGAAAGTGTCGCAAGCGGCGTTCCAAGTTCATGAGCCGCGCCAGACGCGAGCAGGCCCATACGGACAATATGGTCCTCCTCCGCCGATTGCTGGCGCAGCCGCGCCAGACGGGCGTCCCGCGCGCGCAGATTGCGATTGATCCGCGCGATAAACAGCACCAGAAGCGTCGCGGACAGCACGAAGCAGATAAACATCCCGAGGATGTGAAGATTGGCAAAATCGCCGCCATATGCGTGCGGCATGAAAATATCGCGGTGGAACCTTGTCAGTCCGACGAAGCAGGCGCTGGTCAACACGACCAGAGTCCATGTCGACCATGCCTCGAGCAGAACCGCGCCGAGCGTGACCTGCAAAAGATAGAGCGACACGAAAGGATTGGCAGCGCCGCCGCTCAGATAAAGCTGCATGGTCAGCGCCGTGACATCGAGCAGCAACGCTAAAAACAACTCGGTATTGCTGACACTATCGAGGCTCTGGAGCCGAAGCAGGCTGGCGAGGTTAAGTCCGATCAGGAACGCGATTACCAGCGACATTTCGGTGAGAGGCAACGCGATCCTGAACCAGTAATGGACGATGAGGATCGTCAACACCTGTCCGATGACGGCGAGCCAGCGGAGCTGGACCAGAAGCAAGAGGTTCTTCTCATCGGCGACGTCATCGGTAGAAATGTCCGCTCTCCCTCTTGGCGATTCGGGCGGCGGCCGCACGCGATCCATCGCAATCGCCATCATCGCATCGTTCCCGGACAGTATCTAGCCGAGTATCCAGCCAAGCTCAGCCGGCGGCGGCAGAGGCAGGCCGGTTCCGGCGAAGCCGCCACTCCTGCCGAACGACATAGAACGACCATCCGGCCAGCATCGCCGCGAGGGCAAACCAGGTCAGCGCATAAACCAGATGGTTGTTCGCAAAGGCGATGACCGTCAATCCCCCGACCGGGAAGCCGGTGGCGTTCGCGGAAGCATCGGCGTCGATAAAATAGGGCGCCACATCTTGAATGCCGCGCGCGGCTGAGATCGCGGCGACATCGCGTGAATACCAGCGATCATTGGCAGGATCGTTGCGCCGCAGAAACCCGCCGCCGGGCTCGGTGATACGCAAGAGGCCGGTCAACGTCGTCTCATTGTCGAGGCCCGCGATAGACTGCCGCGAACGGTCGGCCGGTACATAGCCGCGATTGACGAGCACCGTGAAACCATCTGCCGTCCGAAACGGCGCGAGCAGCCAATAGCCGCCGCCCAGTTCGGTCACAGCCTGCACCAGCGTCTCGCGGCCTTCGATGAAATGTCCCCTCACCTGAACATGGCGATAGGAATCGTCCGCGGCGTTGATGCCGGGCCATGACCCCGGACCGGGCGCGGCCACCGGCGCGGCATGAACGCGCTGATCCACGCGCTGGATGAGATCGAGCTTCCATGTCCGCCGTTCAAGCTGCCAGACGCCGAGCGCAAGAAGGACTGCCACGCCCAAGACGGCGAAAAGGCACAACATGACAAGCTTCAGCGGCGAAGCGGGCTTTCTGTTGCGATCGTCATCCGCTTCGTGCCCATTGAGAAAGCCCGCCGATCCGGCGGGCGCCTCGATGGCCTCGAACACGATCCTCACGGCATCTGACTCATGTCGTGGCCGGGCATCATGTTCGCGTTCAAATGGTACATGACCCAGAGCGAGCCCGACAGCGTGATGACCACGATGATAATCGTGAACACCAGCGCCATCATGATCCAGCCGCTTTCGGACTTCGTGTTCATGTGAAGGAAGTAGATCATGTGGACGACGATCTGGACCACGGCGAGCGCCATGATGATAAAGCCTGTCGCCTGCTTGCTCTCCAGCGTCCCGTTCATGACCAGCCAGAACGGAATCGCCGTCAGCACCACCGACAGACCGAAGCCGGTCAGATAGGTTTTCAGCGTACCATGGGCCGCGCCGCTGTCATGCGCATCGTGATGGCCGGCGTCGCCCGTGCGGGTGTCGGAACTCATCGCAACATTCCCATCAGATAGACAAAGGTGAAAACGCCGATCCAGATCACGTCGAGGAAGTGCCAGAACATGCTCAGGCACATCAGCCGGCGCTGATTGGCTGGAATCAGCCCATGAAGGCTGACCTGAACCATCAGCGTCACCATCCAGATCAGGCCGAAGGTCACATGAAGCCCATGCGTGCCGACCAGCGTGAAGAACGACGACAAAAAGGCGCTGCGCTGTGGCGTCGCGCCTTCATGGATCAGGTGGGCGAATTCGGACACCTCGTAAATCAGAAAGCCGACGCCGAAGAGCGCGGTCACAATGAGCCAGACCTGCGTCCTGCCGATCTTTCCCTCCGCCGCCGCCAGCATCGCGAAGCCGCAGGTAATCGACGACAACAGAAGAAACGTGGTCTCGGTCGCCACATCCTTCAGGTCGAACAGGTCGCGCGGTCCGGGACCGGCGGCCAAATTGCCGCCCAGCACGCCGAACGTGGCGAACAGCACCGCGAAGATGAGGCAATCGCTCATCAGGTAAATCCAGAAGCCAAGCGAGGTGCTGCCGCCTTCAGGATGAGCGTGCTCATCCTTTTCGTAAAAGACCGGAGCCTCCGTGGTGTCGCTCACGGCTGAGGTGACGTTCATGAGCCCGCTCCCTGCGCCGCGAGAAGACGGGTGCGTTCGCCTTCCGCCTGATTGATCTTGTCGGCAGGGTAATCGAAGTCACGCTTGTAATTGAACGTATGCCCGATCGCGACGGCGATCAGCGCGACAAAACTCAACACCGCCAGCCACCACATGTACCAGATCATCGCAAAACCGAAGATGGTGGACAGCGCGGCAAGGAAAATGCCCGCGCCCGTGTTGCTCGGCATGTGAATGGGCCTGAAGCCTTCGAGCGGACGGACATAACCGCGCCGCTTCATGTCCCACCACGCATCGAGGTCGTGGATCACCGGCGTGAATGCGAAATTATACGCAGGCGGCGGAGACGACGTCGACCATTCCAGCGTCCGCCCGTTCCACGGATCGCCCGTCACGTCGCGCAGCGCCTCGCGGTCGCGGATGCTCACGACGATCTGCACAAGGAACGAGAGGATGCCGAACAGGATCAGCACAGCGCCGAACATGGCGATCAACATCCATATGTGCAGCGAAGGATCGTCGAAATGACGCAGCCGCCTCGTCACGCCCATGAAGCCGAGCACGTAAAGCGGCATGAAGGCGAAATAGAATCCGCTCACCCAGAACCAAAACGACATCTTTCCCCAGAATTGATTCAGCCTGAAGCCGAACGCCTTGGGAAACCAGTAGCTGATGCCGGCGAACATGCCGAACACCACGCCGCCGATGATGACATTGTGGAAATGGGCGATCAGGAACAGGCTGTTGTGCAGGATGAAGTCGGCCGGCGGCACCGCGAGCATCACGCCGGTCATGCCGCCGATCACGAAGGTCAACATGAAGGCCACGGTCCACATCATCGGCAGTTCGTACCGGATACGGCCGCGATACATCGTGAACAGCCAGTTGAACAGCTTGGCGCCTGTCGGGATCGAAATGATCATCGTCGTGATCCCGAAGAACGAGTTCACGCTCGCGCCGGCGCCCATCGTGAAGAAATGATGCAGCCAGACCAGATAGGACAGGATGGTAATACAGATCGTGGCATACACCATCGAGGTGTAGCCGAATAACCGCTTGCCCGTGAATGTCGCAGTCACCTCCGAGTAAACGCCGAAGGCCGGCAGCACGAGAATGTAAACCTCCGGGTGACCCCATATCCAGATGAGGTTCACATACATCATCGGATTGCCGCCGAAATCATTGGTGAAGAAATTGGTGCCGACATAGCGGTCGAGCGACAATAGCGCGAGCGTTGCGGTCAGGATCGGAAAGGTCGCTACGATCAGGACGTTGGTGCAAAGCGACGTCCAGGTGAAAACCGGCATCCGCATCATCGTCATGCCGGGCGCGCGCAACTTGACGATGGTCGCGATCAGATTGATGCCGGACAGGGTCGTCCCGACACCGGCCACCTGCAAGCCCCATATGTAATAGTCCATTCCGGCGTCAGGACTGTAGGCGATGCCCGACAGCGGCGGATAAGCCAGCCAGCCAACACGCGCGTATTCGCCGACGAACAGCGACAGCATGGTGAGAACCACGCCGCCGACCGTCATCCAGAAACTGAAATTGTTCAGGAAAGGAAACGCCACGTCGCGCGCGCCGATCTGGAGCGGCACGACGAGATTCATCAGACCGGTGACCAGCGGCATCGCCACGAAGAAAATCATGATGACGCCGTGCGCGGTGAAGATCTGATCGTAATGCTCGGCGGGCAGATATCCTTCCGAAGCGCCGAACGACAACGCCTGCTGGGCGCGCATCATGATCGCGTCGGAAAAGCCGCGCAGCAGCATGATCACGCCGAGCACGATATACATCACGCCGATGCGCTTATGATCGACGCTGGTGAACCATTCCTTCCAGAGATAGCCCCAGAGGCGGAAATAGGTAATCGCGGCGAACAACGCGAGGCCAAGAAGCGCGACGACGACGAATGTGCCGACGAGAATCGGCACGTCGTACGGAATCGAATGCAGCGTCAACCGGCCAAAGATGAGCTTTTGAAGGGAGGAATCGGAAAACATCACGGGCTCGATATGGTCTGGGAGGTCGATGGCTGCGGGCGGAACGATATGAGCGAAAGCGCCGGTGCGGATGAGCGCGATTTGAGCGCGGGCAAGGCCAGGCCGACACCGGTCAGGCGCTCACCGTTCAGCAGCGGTATCGGTGACGCATCGGCGGATTCGTCCGGCTTCTCCGGAACGGCGCAAATGCCCGCGACATAGGACGGCTCCATGCCGAACACCGCGCCGCGCCGCGCATATTTATCGTAGGACAGCGGCACGAGGTTCTTCGCAGCCGCGAGGCCGAGCCCGCCTTTGGCATCGATCGCGGCCATCTCCCGCATGCACATCTTGCCGGGTTCGACGCACATATTGATGATGGCATTAAAGAGTGTCGGATCGACGCCGGCATAGCGGCGGACCGGCTCGTTCTCGCTGGGCCGCTCAAGCTGAAGATAGGCGGCGCGATCGAGCGTCACGCCGGAAGCCTTGGCAGAAGCGATCCATTTGTCGAAATCGGCGCCGTTGACGCCAAGAAAAGCGAACCGCATGCCCGAAAAACCCGCGCCGCTATAATTGGCGGAAAAGCCGTCATACTTGCCGGCCTTGTTGATGACCGCGCGCAACTGGGTCTGCATTCCCGGCATCGCATAGATCTGGCCGGCGAGCGCGGGGATATAGAATGAGTTCATCACTGACGACGCGGTGATGTGGAACGTGATCGGCTGATCGACAGGGGCGGCCATCTCGTTGACCGTGGCGACGCCGTAATCCGGATAAATGAACAGCCACTTCCAGTCGAGCGCAACGACATCCACCCTGAGCGGCTTGGTGTCTTTTGGCACCGGACGGTTTTCCGCGATCCGCTCAAGCGGCCGATAGGGGTCGAGCAGATGGGTGCTCGCCCATGTGATCGCACCGATGCAGATGATGATAAGGAGCGGGATTGCCCAGATGACAAGTTCCAGATGCGCCGAATGGTCCCAGTTCGGGTCGTTACGGGCCGTGGAGTTGGATTCGCGATAACGCCAGGCGACGACCGTGATCAGGATCAGCACCGGAATGACGATCAGCAGCATCAGCGATGTCGATTGAAACAGGATATCCCGCTGCTGCACGGCGATATCGCCCGACGGCGACAGCACCACCGCATTGCACCCGCCCAGCATCGCGGCCAGCGGCAAAAGGGCAAATTTGCGAAAACGGCTCAAGATCGAATCCCACTAACAAAGGTTTCGCGCACTCACATCTTGGCGTAGCTTTACCGCATCCGCAGGAACATTGGACAATTTGCCCAATGCCTCGATGGAGCGGTCGATGAAACAAGTAGGTTATCCGGCCGTCAGCCGCCTTTCGGTTTCCATGCGTGCCCAACTGTACTATATACGATAGACTGGCGAAATCATCATGAGTATGAATCTCACCGCCCCCGTGTCATCGGCAGCCGGACAAGATTCCGGCCGGACCGCTCATGACAGTGTGAATACTGGCGAAATCGCCATCGGCGTCATTATAGGGCGCACATCCGAGTTTTTCGATTATTTCGTCTACGCCATCGCATCGGTCGTGGTGTTTCCAAAGCTGGTGTTTCCCTTCACCGATCCCTTGACCGGAACCCTTTATTCCTTCGGGATTTTCGCGCTCGCTTTTATCGCGCGCCCGATCGGCACGACGATTTTCATGGCGGTCGACCGCGCCTATGGCCGCGGCACCAAAATGACAATCGCGCTTTTCATGCTCGGCACGTCCACGGTGGCGGTGGCGTTCCTGCCGGGCTATGAGCAGATCGGCGCGGCGTCGATCGTGGTGCTCGCGCTGCTCCGGATCGGACAGGGTCTGGCGCTCGGCGGAACATGGGACGGACTGGCGCCGCTTCTCGCGCTCAATGTCCCCGCCAAATATCGCGGCTGGTACGCGATGATTCCGCAGCTCGGCGCGCCGCTTGGCCTGATCGTTGCGAGCGCGCTGTTTGCGTTCTTCATCCTCAAATTGTCGGCGGCCGACTTCCTCGAATGGGGATGGCGCTATCCTTTCTTCGTCGCCTTCGCGATCAACGTCGTCGCGCTGTTCGCACGCCTGCGCATCGTGGTGACGCCGCAATATTCGCAGCTGTTCGAACAGGGCGACCTGGAGCCCAAGCCGGTCCTGAAAACGCTGGAATCGGAGCGGCGCAACGTCGTCATCGGCACGTTCGCGCCGATGGCGAGCTTTGCGCTGTTTCACATGGTGACGGTGTTTCCGCTGTCCTGGGTGTTTCTGTTCACCGAGCAGGGCCCGGCGCGTTTTCTCATCATTCAGATTGTTGCGGCCCTCTTCGGCCTCGTCGCGATCGTGGCCTCGGGATGGATCGCGGACCGCGTCGGACGCCGCGTTTTGCTCGGCGCATCCGCCGTGGCGATTGCCGCCTTCAGCGGTTTCGCGCCTCAGCTTCTCAACGGCGGCGATGTCGGGGAAACCCTGTTCATGGTCGTCGGCTTTATCCTGCTTGGCGTTTCGCTGGGCCAGTCATCGGGATCGATGGCATCGCACTTCTCCCGCTCAAGCCGCTACACGGCTTCCGCACTGACATCGGATTTTGCGTGGCTGTTCGGCGCCGGGTTCGCGCCGCTGGTCGCCCTCATCCTGTCGAGCCGTTTCGGACTATTGGCATCGGGAGCTTATCTTTTGTCCGGCGCCGTCTGTACGCTTGCCGTTCTGGTCGTGAGCCAGCAACTCGACAGCCAGGATTCGTAAGCGGACACGCCTGCAAAACGAGATCAGCAAAACAAGATTTTGCAAACTCAAGACCAGCGAAACAAGACAGCTCATCTGAGCGCGCATCTAGTGGCAACACATTGCCAATCGCGATCGGTTCACTGGTAAGAAAAAACTCAACCGGATAGGTTTTTACAAAAGCTTATCAGTCAGAAAGGACTGGATAGCTTTTAAGTAAAGGCTTATCAGTGAAAACTCTTCATTCCAGCTTATTGCGATCTCAAAGGCGTAGAGGTCATTCTCGACGCGCATTATCTCGGCCGCGACGTTCATCTCGCCGAAGCGGCGGTCTTGAATCCCTTGCTGATCGATCCATCTTTAGCGGTCGGATCGAACCAGATCATCTCCCCATCCTTCATGACACCGCACAGATTGTCGAGGGTGCGGATGTCTTCCAGCGGGTTGCCACGAACGAAGATCAGGTCTGCAAAGTAGCCGTCCTGGATTTGGCCGACTTTGCCACCGAGGCCGATGGCTTCCGCCGCAATGCTGGTCGCACTCTTGAGAGCGAGCTCCTCGGACATGCCTGCCTCAACCATAAACTTGACTTCCACCGCAACCGATCCGTGCGGATTGCCTGGCGTGCCGGCGTCGGTCCCCGCGATGATCGGAATGCCCGCGGCAATCGCCTTACGGAAACTTTCAAGCCATGGTTTAGACGTCCGGCGCATCTTCTCCACGGCGTAATCCGTAAGCTTCTCCTTGCCGCTATTCAGAAGAATGCGACGCATTGGCGTTAGTGTAGGAACCAGCACGGAGCCCTGCTTCAGCATCTTTTCGATCAGCAGCGGGGTAAGATAGATACCATGCTCAATCGTGTCGACACCTGCTTCCAGCGAGTTCGCAATGCCCTGCTCACCCTGAGCGTGAGACGCCGCATGTTTCCCGCAATTGTGCGCCTCGTCCACCGCAGCTTTCATTTCCTCCGCACTGAGCTGGACGTGCTCGGGTTCAACGCCAGATGTAATGACGCCGCCGGTTGACACCACTTTGATGAGGTCCGCTCCCATTTTCAGATTCAATCGTGCTGCCTTGCGCGCTTCTTCGACACCGTCAACTTCGACGCCGATGAAACGATTGTGGCCACCGGTCATGACAATGCACGGGCCGGAAGCAAGCATGCGCGGCCCCCTCACGAAACCAGCGTCGATGGCTTTCTTCAAATAGATGCCGATAGCACCCGAACACCCGACATCGCGTACCGTCGTGGTTCCGGCACGCAGCGTATCTTCAGCCGCTGCCGCCGCGCGATAGGCGGTGGTCAGATGGGCCTCGTTCATCAAACGCGTTACGCTGTCGTTACTGCCATCGAGACAGAAGTGAACGTGCGCGTTGATCAGGCCCGGCAATATGGTCAGGCCTTTGCCGTCGATGATCTCCGTCTCCGGACCGAGCGTCTCCGGAGCTACGAAGCGTGTGCCGTCGATGCCGATGTCGCGCTCTTCAAGAGCGTTGCCACCCATCCAGACTTTTGCGTTCTTGATTTTCAAGGCTACCTCACGGCAATCAGGGAAGCGCTGCGGTCTGCAGCAGGTTTTGTGTGACGACGTGGCACGCGGCCCGGTGCCCGTTTCCGATATCCACGAGTTCGGGACGCGTTTCGCTGCATGGCGCGATCGCAAACGAACAGCGAGGATGGAACGGACAGCCCTGCGGCGGATCGATCGGGCTTGGTATTTCGCCCGTCAGCCGGGTGCGGTTCTTGCGCTTGGCAGGATCGACCGCCGGCACGGAAGAAATGAGCGCCTGCGTATAGGGATGAGCAGGCCGTTCCAGCAAGATGTCTGCCGAACAGATTTCCATGATCTGACCGAGGTAAAGCACCGCGATACGGTCGCAAAAATAGACGCTCAGATTCAGATCGTGGGTGATGAAAACATACGTCAGGCCGAATTTTTGCTTCAGGTCCGACAGCAGATTGACGATCTGCGCCTGCACGGAAACGTCGAGGGCGGAAACGGCCTCGTCGGCGAGGAGAATGCGCGGTTCGACCGCCAGCGCCGCCGCAATGGCGACGCGCTGACGCTGACCTCCGCTCAGTTCGTGCGGATAGCGGTTGCTGGCCGTCGGCGGCAGACCGACCAGCTTGAGCAACTGCTCGACGCGCTCCGTGAGATCGCCGCTCGCAACGCCGTAGTTGCGGATCGGCTCGGCGAGAATTGCGCCGATCCGCATGCGCGGATTGAGCGAGCTGAAGGGGTCCTGAAAGATGATCTGCACCTTCTTCCAGTAATCGCGCCGCGCCCTGCCCTTCAACCCGGCGACGTTATGCCCGCCGAGCTCGATGCGGCCCTCCGTGGGCTGCTCAAGCCCGAGGATCAGGCGGGCAAGAGTTGACTTGCCGGACCCTGATTCCCCGACGATTCCGAAGCTCTCGCCTTCGCGAATATCCAGCGAAACGTCGCTCACCGCATGCACGAATTTACGTTCTGTTCCCCAGCCGCGCCGCTGCGTCAGTTCAAAGGACTTTTTCAGATGGCTGAGACTTAACTGCATACCTAAATCTCCTGCCATCGGATACATCTCGTCTCCCTCCCGCCGGGAATGCTCTGGATTGAGGGATGAACCTTCGAACAAAGATCAATGGCGTGCGGGCAGCGCGGGGCGAATCTGCAGCCTGGCACCTCGCTCAATCGTACGGGCGGGCGTCCCTCGATTGCGGTCAACCGCGTTCCTCGCGCAACGTCTGGAATGCAGGACATCAGGCCGCTGGTATAGGGATGATTGGGTGCGGAAAAAACCTGCCTGACCGATCCCTTCTCCTGCAATTCGCCCGCGTAGAAGACGGCAACCGAATCGCAGAGTTCGGAGATGACAGCCAGATCGTGAGTGATAAACAGAATCGATATGCCCATCTCGTTGCGTATCTCGCGCAACAAATCCAGAATCTGGGCCTGGATCGTGACATCCAGTGCCGTAGTCGGCTCATCCGCGATCAAAAGATCCGGCGAACACGCGATGGCCATCGCGATCATTGCTCGCTGACGCATGCCGCCGCTCAACTGAAAGGGATAAGCGTCCATTCGGCGCGCCGGCTCGGGAATCCCGACCCGCTGAAGCAATTGAACCGCGCGCTCATGCGCCTGCCGCTTGGTCACGGGTTCATGGGCGCGGATGCCCGCCATGATTTGAGAACCAATGGTGAAAACAGGGTTCAACGCCGTCAGCGGTTCCTGGAAAATCATCCCGATGCGCGGCCCGCGCAATTTCTGCATGGCCCGTTCGGGCATCTTCACGAGATTCTCGCCGTCAAAAATAACTCGCCCGCTACTGACCTTGGCGATGCCTTGCGGCAGCAATCCCATGACGACGAGCGCGGTGACGCTCTTACCGCTTCCGGATTCGCCGACCAGCCCCATGATCTCGCCGCGGCGGATGGTGAAGGAAACGCCCTGCACCACATTCGCCGTGCCGTGATCGGTGCGGAACGAGACGCTCAGATCTTCGACGCGAAGCAGAATATCACTCTCGCTGCTCATGACTTTACCTAGAGTTTCAGACGTGGGTCGAGCGTATCGCGCAAGGCGTCCCCGAACAGGTTGATGCCGAGCACAGTCGCGACGATCGCCAGACCAGGCACAACTGACAGCCACCACGCGATGCTCATGTAGTCCTTGCCTTCAGCCAGCATCCAGCCCCACGTGGGTGTGCTTGGCGAGACGCCAAGCCCCAGAAATGTCAATGCAGACTCCATGATGATCATGAAAGCGACTTCCAGCGTCATCACAACGATGATCGGGGTCGAAACATTCGGGAGAACATGCGCGACGAGAATACGCCACTGGCTATTGCCACGGACTCGCGCCGCTTCCACATACTCTTTCTCACGCACAGACAACGTCTGACCGTAGACGATACGGGCAAATTGAACCCAGCGTGTGCAGGCCAACACGAGGATAAGATTCGTGATGCCTGCCCCGAGCGCGCCGACCACGGCGACTGCAAACAGAATGTAAGGGATGGCAAGAAACACATCGACGATGCGCATCAGGACAGACCGTATCCAGCCGTCATAGAATCCCGCAACGATGCCGACCACGGTACCGATTAGACCCGCGATCAAAGCCGTGGTGAATCCGATAAAAAGCGAGATCCGCGCGCCGTACATCAAACGGCTCAACAAATCACGGCCGAGATGATCCGTACCCAAGACGTATTTCCATGTGCCTCCCACGAAGACCGGCGGCTTCAGGCGGGACAGCAGACTTTGCGCATTCGGATCATGGGGTGCGAGCCATGGCGCAAAAGCAGCCATAAGGATCATAAGCAAGAGAATGGTAAGACCGATTGCTCCGCTGCTGCGCCCGATGATCCCACGCAATGGCGAGGCCATAAACCAGCCGCCACGCTTGGAAGGCGACCTCACCTCTACGGAAGTCGAAGTCATTTAAAGCCTCCACCTTCGCGAATGCGAGGATCCATGTAGGTATAAAGAACATCGATGGCGATGTTGATGAGCACGAAGATCGAGGCCAGCACGAGCACCACCGCCTGCACGACCGGATAGTCGCGCGCGAATATCGAGTCCACGGCAAGCCGACCAACACCCGGCCAGGAAAAAATTGTCTCCGTGATAACCGCGCCTCCGAGCAAAACACCAAACTCGAGTCCGATCACGGTTACGAGCGGAATGGCGGCATTGCGCAAGCCGAATTTGAATATGACCGTGGCGGTCGGAATGCCCGTCGCGCGCGCCGTCCGGATGTAGTCCTGGCTGAGAACGTCCAGCATGCCCGAACGCGTCAGACGCGCAATGCGCGCCATCGAAAACACTGCGAGTGTCGTCGCTGGCAATATCAGCGTTTCCAGGCCGTTGCGGCCGCCCGACGGCAACAACTGAAGCTGCACAGAGAACAGGAGGATCAACATCAGGCCCAGCCAGTAGACCGGCATGGCCTGTCCCAGAAGCGCCAGCGACATTGCAATCGAATCCAGCGCGCTACCGCGTTTAACGGCGGCGAGCACACCGATCGGCACAGCCAGACATGTTGCCAGTATTAGCGCGGTACCGGTCAGCTGGAATGTTGCGGGAAGATCGTCCAGCACCAAACGCAGGGCAGGTTCGCCGTGCCGGTAGGAAAAGCCGAGATTGCCGGTAATGACATCGAACGCGAAGCGGACATACTGCAACAGCAATGGATCATCGAAGCCCATGCGCGCACGAAACGCGGCACGCTCCGCGGCCGTCGCGTCCAGAGGCAGAAGCAACTGCGTCGGATCTCCCGACAGGTGAAGCAAGAAGAAAACCAGCGTCATCACGCCAAGCAAAACAAGCAGGGCCTGGAGCAGGCGTTTAACGATGTAACTCAGCATTCAAGGCACCTCAGGCGCCGAGGCTGCCGAAAGCGGCAGCCTCGCATCATTTTTGGATCAACGCAGCTTGATGTCTGACAGACGGATACTTTCGTCGGAACGAGGCTTCCAGTCCAACTTGGCGTTGATGCCATAGAGGTCGATTTGCTGATGCAGGAACAACCACGCAGCCTTGTCGTGCACGAGATTGTTCAGATCCTCGTACAACTTGATGCGCTTGCCCGCATCCATCTCCTGCCTCGCGGCAACGACCAGCGCCTGAATTTCCTTGTCGTCAAAATTCGAGACGGGTTCGTCGGCGCCGAACTGCGGCGTGGCCCACTGATCGGGATCCATGCTGGGAAGCGACCAACCCAGCATGTAGATCGGCGACACCTTGTGGGTGGTGAACATCTGGGCGTAGTTGCCCCACTCATGCACTTTCAGGTTGACCTTGATGCCGACCTCGCCAAGCTGCGCAGCGATGATCTGTGAGATGTCGCGGTCCATCAGATAGCGTCCATTCGGCGTATCCATGTCGATGCTGAAACCGTCCGGAAAACCCGCTTCGGTCAAAAGCTGTTTGGCCTTCTTCGGGTCGTAATCATAAAGCTTCGATTTGAAATCAACACCCAGCAGGCGAAGCAGGTGACCATTGACGTCGCCCGCGCGAATTCCATACCCAAGCAGCAGGCTTTTAACGATCTCCTCGACATTAACCGCGTGATTGATCGCCTGACGCACACGCTGATCCTGCAGCGGACCAGGAACCGTATTCACGAGACCCAGAAAGAGCACACGCGCGCTTGGAACAGTCGCGACCTGCAGGCCGGCCGTCTTCTTGATTGGCTCGACGTAGTCAGGCGGAAGGTTCGTGATGATGTCGACGTTCTTGGCCTGCAACGCGGCGATGCGAGCAGCAACATCCGGGACGGCACGGAAGCGAGCTTTTTTGACCTGCGGCACCCCTCCCCAATACGTTTCGTTGGCATCGAGATCGAGATAGTCGCCTCGAACCCATTTGCCCAGTTTGTATGGACCCGTGCCAATTGGATTGGCTGCGAGTCCTTCGTTGCCAACTTTATCAAAGTAGTTTTTCGATACGATATTGATTAGCGTCAGACGCGCAGGCAAAACGGGATCCGGCACGCTTGTTGTCAGCCGGACCGTGTAGTTATCGACAATGTCGACGGACGATATGGTATTGATCCAGCCGCGTTGCGGCGAACGCTCGTCCTTGTTGAGCACACGATCGAGAGAAAATTTGACGTCCTTTGCATCGAAAGGCTCACCATTTTGGAACAAGACATCCTTGCGGAGCTTGAGCTCCAAAACATTATCGCTGATGCGATTCTGCGATACGGCGAGCCCCGGAATGATCTTCAGATCGGCGTCACGGCTCAGCAGCGCATCGTAGATGTTTGCGTTGACGTTGATTGTCGGAATCGTGACATCGCGGTGAGGATCGAAACTCACCGGATACACACCCTGGGCAACGACGACGCGGTCGTCCGGGCCTGCTGCTGCCTGAAGCGGCGCCCACGCCACACTGGCCACGGCAAGACACGATGCGATCTTACCAAGAATTCTTCCCATCACATTTACTCCATTCGCGAGTTCAGATGCCGAAAATATACAAGCAAGCCGCATGCCAATACTTACCTTGATAGTTCCATACGGAACTAATTAGTTCCAGATTGCACCAATAAGTACCATTGTGAACTAATTCGACATCATGTTATCAGCCAGAGTCAAGCCCATGCGACATCCCTTGATCTTCGTCGATAATCCCACCCCGTTCGCCATTCGCGTTAACGTTCTTACGAACCGCTACGTGACGCCCCTCGCCGCCTTTCTGGAAAAGGAATACGGGCTTCAGTGGCACGAATGGGTGGTCGTCTTTTGCATCGAACTGCGCGACGGATGGAACGCGACCGATATCAGTAACGCGATTGGCCGGCCCAAAAATACGATCAGCCGTGCGGTGCACAAGCTTTTAAAAATGGGCCTCATTACACGTACATCGAAGAAAGATGACGCCCGCATTCAGGTGCTCGCGATGACGGCGAAGGGAAAGCGCTTCTACGCTAAAGTATTGCCGCGCTTGCACGTTGTCGAACGCGGCATCTATGATCGCCTGAACAAAAAGGAACAGGCCCAATTTATCAAACTGCTCGACAAACTGCACGGCGTTGATGCCCGCGGATAACTCAAGCCAGAAAAGTTAAGCTCGATGTCTCAATTCGTTCAGGATCCCGGCGATATCACCGCCATCCAATCTGACTTTGCCGCCGGCGCCTCGGACCCGGTCATTCTCATCGAGAAGATATTGCAGCGTATCGAGACAGTCGAACCTCATGTGCAGGGATGGCTTTCGCTGGATGCGGAAGATGCGTTGCGTCAGGCGCGTACATGCCGCGGCGAAATGCAGCAGGGCATCCAACGCGGTCCGCTTCACGGAATTCCAGTTGCAGTGAAGGACGTCATAGACATCGCGTCGCAGCCGACACGAGCCGGCAGCCGCAGTCGCGCACAATGCAAGCCTGCGGACATAAATGCCGACATCGTGGCCATGTTGCGGGCAGCAGGCGCCGTCATCTTAGGCAAGTCCCACACCACGGAATACGCCTATTTCGAAGGACCTCCTCCGACACGAAATCCCTGGAACGTCGCGCATACTCCGGGGGGATCGAGCAGTGGCCCGGCTGCGGTCGTCGCATCGGGCATGGCATTGTGCAGCATCGGCACCCAAACTGCCGGCTCGGTCGTGCGTCCGGCGGCTTACTGCGGAATAGCAGCGTTCAAGCCCACAACGCAGGACCTCTCGACTTATGGAATTATCCCGCTGGCTCCGACGTTCGACACGGTTGGATGGTTCGGCTACCGGATGCGGGATGTAGCCGCCATCAGTTCAGGTCTACAGCCGCAGCGATTCAAGCATGCCCGCAGCGGCGGCGCTCTGCGCGTTGCACTTGTCAACGACCCGCTGTTTTCGGGAGCGAGTTCGACTGTAACCGCCAGTCTGAACGTTGCCGAAACGGAGCTTCGCAAAGCAGGGCACGAGGTGAGTGTCACCAAACCGCGGACCAGCCTGTCCGCGTGCCTGAATCTACACAAGAGCGTGCTGGAGTATGAGCTCTCCCGCATTCACGGGGCGCTGGAAGCGACGCCGGACCTGATCTCGGCGGCGTGGTACGAGGCCATTATTCGTGGTAAAAAGATCGAAGACGCCGTTTATTTCGACGCACGTCATCAACTCCTGCAAATTCAATCCGCGTTCTGGAGTGAGTTCGAGAACGTCGATGTATTGATTGCTCCAGCCGCGCCAGACACAGCGCCGGAAGGCATGCAAACCGGCGATCCAAGTTACATCATTCCGTTCACCGCTTTGGGCGGTCCGATTGCGACCGTACCGGCCGGACTGGCTCCATCAGGATTGCCTCTTGGATTGATGCTCTGCGGCCGGCCATGCACCGACGCAGCACTGCTCGGCGATGCGCTGCAACTCGCCGAAGCCATCGAAATTCCACGCGTTGCGCACCGCCCGCTACGGTAATGCATTGAGTCTTGCCCCTGTCAGGCGACGGGGGTTCAATTGCGATTCTTTCGAAGCTTAAGCGTCGCATCGTCATCGATGGCCAATTCCCCCTCCTCCGAGCGGGTCAGCACAACTCCGTACAGCTCTGCGGCGCGACCCACGCTTTCCCATTTCTCGACCACGTCGTTGAACACGAGTTGCGGATCACGCGTCAGGGGATCGCCGTAGCCGCCGCCGCTCGAATCCAGACCCCTGATCTTCTGGCCCGGCGAGACCTGGATTGTCACCACGTTGGGCAGCTTCCTCTCCGAGCCGTCATGATCGACCAGGAACGTCGAACCGGCGCGGCCATTCTGTCCCTTATGCACGCCGCGCGGAGCCGCGAATTGACCATCACAGGGAATCACGATGGTCAGCGGATTGCCGACCGGGCCATAGATGATTTCCTGGCTCGGAGCGCCTCGCGTCCGTCCAGCGCCGGCCGACTCCGGCACCATGCGAAGCGCATGGACATGAATGGGCAGCTTTACCTCGTCCACCTCGACGCTATCGCGGTACATCAGACCCGAGATAATCGGGAAGCCGTAATTGACCCACCCGTCCGCGACAGGACTCGCAGGACCGCCATTCGTCGAGAGCATCATGCGGTTGACGAACGCCGCGTCGCCGTGGCGTGAATCTTTGCCCGAAATGACGGACATGCCCGCGCCGAGGCCCGTGCCACCCTCGGCCATTCCGAAACCTTCTCCTAACGCGGCGAACGCCGACTGGACCACGTTCACAAGACGTTCGGCGATGTTGGTGGTCGAGACGGAGCAACTATGCGGGAATGCCGGACGGCCGACCGCACAATTGTCCCGCAGCTTGATGCCGACGCGGCGGAACGAGCCTTCGTTCTTCGGTATATCGTTATCCAGCACGTTGAAGATGCCACCCAGCACGCTGCTGATGGCGGATGCCTCTGAGACATTGAGACCACAATCGATGCTGTCCGGATTGTCGCGCAGGTCGACCTCGATCCTGCCGTTCTCCGGATCGATGT
>DASWQB010000361.1:0-3774 GCA_036398335.1 Afipia sp.
AACGCCGGCATTGAAGGACCACGCACAAATATAGCCTCAAGTGGAGCTTTGGGTTTGGCATTCGCTTGCGCGCGCGGCCGACCAATGGCGAATGGCGAACCCCTCCACCAGCGAACGCCAATCATAAAAACGTGAGCGGCACGGCCCGCATGACTGACATGCGAGCTCATCTGTTGCCGCGGGTGAAGATCCGGGACGATACTCATGTACATCAAGGGTTCGCGCTGCAAACTGTCCCCCTCCTCCGCAGCCGGAAACTTGGTACCCTTCAAGGAAGGTGATTGTGTCGGCCTCACAAGGCTGCAGACTAACAAGCCGGGCTTCGCGCCCGGCTTTTTTCTTTTGTGAGCTTTCTTAACTCAGCCTTATCCGCGACAGCCGCAGCGCATTGCCGATGACGCTGACCGAGGACAACGCCATCGCCGCCGCGCCGATCATCGGCGAGAGCAGCCATCCGAAAGCCGGATACAGAACGCCGGCGGCGAGCGGGATGCCGGCGGCGTTATAGATGAACGCGAATGCCAGATTCTGTCGAATGTTACGCATGGTCGCGACCGACAATTTCCGCGCCTGCACGAGACCGATCAGATCGCCGCGAAGCAGCGTGATGCCCGCGCTCTCAATAGCCGCGTCGGTGCCGCCGCCCATCGCGATGCCGACATCGGCGGCGGCCAGCGCCGGCGCGTCATTGATGCCGTCACCGGCCATCGCGACACGCCGGCCCTCCTTTTGCAATCGCTGCACGACTTCGCTTTTGTGTTCGGGCAAGACCTCGGCCTCGATCTCGTCGATGCCGAGCTGTTTTGCCACCGCTTGCGCCGTGGTCGTGTTGTCGCCAGTCAGCATGACGATCCGCACACCATCTTTACGCAATTGATCGAGAGCCTCTCGCGCGCCTTGCTTGATCGGGTACGCGATCGCCAGCACGCCTGCGGCCTGTCCATCCACGGCGACATAAATCGACGTGGCACCGGACTGGCGCTGCGCGTCGGCGACGGTATCCAGCGCTGTTGTGTTGATGTTCAATTGCTTCATCAGGACGGCATTGCCGAGCGCGATCCTTCTTCCTTCGACTGAACCCGTCGCGCCTTTGCCGACAGGCGAATCAAAGTCCCGCACTTCTGCGAGAACGAGTTTTTGCTCCTCCGCCGCCCTCAGGATCGCGAAGGCCAATGGATGCTCGCTGCCGCGCTCGACGCTGGCCGCAAGGCGAAGCAGATCGTTTTCCTCGAAGCCCTGCGCCGCAACGATAGCGACGACCTTCGGCTTGCCCTCGGTCAGCGTGCCGGTTTTGTCGGCCACCAGCGTGTCGATCTTTTCCATGCGCTCCAGCGCCTCGGCGTCCCGCACGAGGATACCCGAGCGCGCACCACGGCCGACGCCGATCATGATCGACATCGGCGTCGCAAGCCCGAGCGCGCAGGGACAGGCGATAATCAGCACCGTCACCGCCGCAACCAGCGCGAATGTGAAACGCGGTTCAGGTCCGAACACTGCCCAGACAACGAAGGCAAGAAGCGCGACGGCGATCACCGCAGGCACGAACCAGCCGGCGACCTGATCGGCCAGCCGCTGCACCGGCGCGCGCGAGCGCTGCGCCTTGGCGACGAGTTCGACAATGCGCGACAGCATCGTGTCGCGGCCGACTTTATCCGCGCGGATCACGAGGCCGCCGCTTTGATTGAGCGTGCCTCCGATCACCCGCGCATCGACAGCCTTGGTCACAGGCATGGATTCCCCCGTCACCATCGATTCATCGACCGAGGAGCGCCCTTCGACCACGACCGAATCCACCGGAATCGTCTCGCCGGGACGCACCCGCAAAAGGTCGCCGACCACGATCAAATCGATGGCGACATCCTCATCTCCATTTGCGCGCACGCGCCGCGCGGTCTTCGGTGCAAGGCCGAGCAACGCCTTGATCGCGCCGGACGTACGCTCACGCGCGCGCAATTCCAGCACCTGCCCGAGCAACACGAGAACCGTGATCACCATCGCGGATTCGAAATATTGCGCGACCGCGCCATGCATGTCGCGAAACGCTGTGGGAAACACCTGCGGGAAAACGACCGCGACCACGCTGTAGAGATAGGCGATGCCGATCCCCATCGCGATCAGTGTGAACATGTTCAGATTGCGAGTGACGAGCGAACGCCAACCGCGTGCGAAAAACGGCGCACCGCCCCACAGCACCACAGGCGTTGCCAGGATCAGAGAGGTCCAGTTCGACCACACCGGAGGCATCAGATGCAGGCCGAGCGCGTGCGTTACCATCTCAATGACGAACACCGGCAGCGTCAGCACAAAGCTGATCCAGAACCGCCGCTTCATGTCGATGAGTTCGGGATCCGGTTTGTCGTCGAGCGAGACGGTTTCCGGCTCAAGCGCCATGCCGCAGATCGGACAACTGCCCGGCCCGATTTGTCTGATCTGCGGATGCATGGGGCACGTGTAGATCGTGCCTTCCGGCACATCGGCGTCGGGCATTTTCCTGTTGGAGGCGTTCGCCGACAGATATTTCTCGGGCTCTGCTTCGAAGCGGGTGCGGCAACGATCCGAGCAGAAGAAATAATCCTGCTCCTTGTAATGGACGCGTCCGCCTTTGGGCGCCCGCGGATCGACACGCATGCCGCAGACCGGATCGACCGGGCGGGTGTCATGATCTTGCGGGGGATGATTGGCGTCGCCGTGATAGGAGACGTGAGCGCTGTAGGCGTGGCCATGATCACGGTCGTGGACATGACCGCTGCAACAAGTCGATTTTACTGGGTTGGAACTTCCGTGGCCTGAATGTTCTTCAGATTGCTTGTCCATCGTCTCTTTCCACTCTTGAACCTGATACCCTGGGGGGGTATATTAGGCTCATGAGAGACGAGATCAAGTCATCCTGCCGGAAAAGGCTGAAACGCGTCGAAGGCCAGGTGCGCGGCATCGGCGAGATGATCGCCGCCGATCGTTATTGCATCGATGTGGTGACGCAGATCGCCGCGGCGCGCGCGGCGCTACGCCGTGTCGAGGAGGAGATTTTGCGTGATCATGTCGCGCATTGCGTCGAGCATGCGATCATGTCCGGCAACCAGGCCGAACAGCGCCGCAAGATCACGGAGCTGATGGACGTCGTCAGCCGTGCCGAGCGATGACATCTCGATAGCGCCGCACGCCATTGAGCCGTTTCATATCGCAAGAACCGGCCCGTCTGGCGCCTAAAGACCATCAGTCACGGCGATGAGCATTGGGTTTCGATCATGAATCAGTCCGATCATCCGTTCTGGGAATTTTCCTTGCGGCTTTATGCGCAGCCCGGCGTCGCAGAAGCGAGCCTTGCATTGCAGGATCGTTTCGGTGCCGATGTGAATATGTTGTTTTTCGTGCTCTGGGCCGCAAAGAACAGGCGTGTGCTTAACGTCGAAGCTATCGGCGCGCTGGCGTCTTCGGTGCAGCCCTGGAGAGACATGCATTACTTGTGGGGAAACAGCTGTCTGGCTGCGACCTGGTACAGTTGGGTGGGATCGAACCACCGACCTCCGGATCCACAATCCGGCGCTCTAACCAGCTGAGCTACAACTGCATCGTCGGCGGCGCCAAAGGGCGCGCGAACGCGCGGAAACTAGGTGCAACGCCCCGTTTTGGCAAGACCGGGTTTGAACCCGGACACAGCCTTCGGCTCCTCACGGCAAGGCGACCGTAAAACAAAAAGTCCGGGCTTTCCGCCCGGACTTTCGCGATTCTTTGAGCGCTGGTCCCGATTCAGGAAACGGCCTTGAACGCCTTCTC
>DASWQB010000362.1:0-9040 GCA_036398335.1 Afipia sp.
TGGCTGCCGATCTGGTTTCGATGAACGGCGTCGCGGGGAGTGCGGATGCCGCGCTGACCAAACCGGACGACTCCTCTTCGTCTTCTTCGCCCGGCATCATTCCTTCGATCCTTGCGCCGCTGTTGCCGGACGGCGACCGTCGGCTGATGCCGATGCCGCAATCCGAAGGCGTGCTCGGAAAACCGATGACGTTCGAGCTTGTCGGAGAAGGCAAACTCATGGCGACCGGCACCATCACGCCGGGAATTTCCGAAGCCTTCGCAGCCGAGGTGAAGAAGCGCGGCGACTATATCAAGACTGTGGTGCTGAATTCGCCTGGCGGCTCGGTGGGCGATGCGCTGGTGATGGGCAAGCTGGTCCGCGAGCGCAAATTGGCCACGGAGGTCGAGTCGGGGAAAATCTGCGCTTCGTCGTGCCCGCTGATGTTTGCCGGCGGCATAGAGCGCCGTGCCGGTACGAAAGCATCGATCGGCGTGCACCAGGTATTTGCGATCAGTTCGAAGGACGCTCTCGCGTCGCGTGACGACATGAGTGACGCCCAGCGCATTTCCGCGCGCTGCCAGCGCTACCTTGGCGAGATGGGAATTAACACCCAGATGTGGGTGCATGCGATGGAAACCCCGAAGGAAAAGCTGTTCATCTTCAAGCCGGATGAATTGAAATCGCTCAACATCGTCACGGCGAACGATGCGCCGCCTTTGGCTTCGAACGTCACCGGTACAATCAAGGCGCGTTAAAAGTTCGGCAGCGTTGTGAGGGTGACGTCGATTGATCCTTCCGCTTCCGCAATCACGCGCAACGTATGGGAATCGAACGCGACGTCGCCGAGCCGCAGGCTTGTCACCTCGGCGCTGATCCGCAGGCCGTCGTCCATGGCGCGAAAGCCGGTGATGATCGATGACAGCTTTTGCTGCGCATTCGTCGCCAGCGATTTCAGATCGATACTGGCGCGCTCGGCCAGCGCCTTCTTCAAATAGGGGGTCGCCGCGTCCGCCGCCGCGCCTATCAGGCCGTCGGAATCGATCGCGACATCGAGGTCGGTCAACCGCAAAATCTGTTGCTGTTCGTCGAGCACGGGCCGGCCCCAAATGCGCACGGTCGCATCCCCGCCAAGCCCGAACCAGCTTGTCTTCTCCCGTGCATTCACCAGCAGCGAAATTAGCAAACGGTCGCCCGCGGCATCGACGCTGGCGCTTTTCACTTTCACTTCCACGGCGCCCTTGCCGTCCTCGGGAAAGCTGCGGCCTTTCAATTGCGACTCAACGATGCGGCTGACTTCCTCGAATGTCAGGTCGATCGGCACGCCGATATTGATGCGCCCACTGTCGAGTGGTGGCACGATGTCCAGCGTGTTCGGAAACGGACAGGCCGGCGTGGTCTGCGCGCCTGTGACGCGGGTTTCGGCCTGAAGGCCGATGGTGAGGGTGATGTTGCGCGCATCGACTTGCGGCTGCGCGGCGAAGGCTTTGACCGGGCGCATTTCAAGATACAAAGCCGGCGATCCCGCCGTCGTCGCCGGAAGTGCGATCGAGCGGCACATCTTGTCCCATTCGCGGCGCATTGTTTTTTCGAGAGACGGATCGCTCCGCATGCGTTGCTGAAACCGGTCGATCTGCTCATTGACGGTCTTGTCGATGATCGGCTTGACCTGTGCCGGCACCGCGACCCTGGCGCCCGCAACCGACAGGCTTGAATCGTTCAGATTGACCTGCGCGGTGACCTTCGGATCGATCCGCCAGTTCGGCGTGATCTCGGGCCGCGATGTCATCGACACATTGCCCTGGATTGCGGCATTCGCATTCAGCGATTTGATGGAAATGTTGCCGATCTGCTTGGCGGCGTTGCCGCCGAGAATATTGCCGAGCGCGTTGCCCAAGGGACTGCCTTCACCCGCGTTGAGCGATCCCGTCACCGTGAGCTTGCCGTTCAGCGGCGTGGATAGCGAAAGCATGTTCTGCGCGCCACTGGTGGCGATCGCGCCGCGCTGGACGCTCCAGTCGATGTCTGCGTTCTTCAGGACCTGGGCAATCGGATTGGGGGCCTTGCCGCCGAGCTCACGCGGCGCGGCGCGGTCGAGCGCGGCGCCGACAGTCGCAAGCGAGACTCTGACAGGTGCGATGATTTCGGATTGCCGCGCCACCTGCGGCAGCGGCGGCAACGGTTCCAGCACCGGGCGCTTGACCGCGAGCGGCCAGAAATAATTCATCGCTTGCAGACTGGCGAAAAACGATGCGGCAACAACCGCCACCCCGAGCGCAATGGATTTCAGAGTCATGGAATCTCCGGACAGTGGTTCGTTTTAGCGCCGGAGCCAAAGCCGCGCCACCCGTGCCGCGCATTGTTCCGGTAGTTTCAATGCGGGTTCTTCGGCGCTCGTTGCGGCTTGGATGTGCCCTGCGGCGCGCGGGGCGACAGGCCGGGTTGACGCGGCAGGCGCGGTTGGACCGCGCCGGGCATGCCGGGTGTACGTTGCATCCCCGCCGGCTGCTGCCGCGCGGAAGGTCGTGCGCCGTTTGGCCGTTGTTCAGATTTTTTCGGCGCAGTTTCAGGTTGCGTCTGTCGCGGCGATTGCTTCGGCCGCTCGCCCGGCTGTGGCCGCTGTGGTCCGGGTGGTTGCCGCGCAGGGCCCGTTCCGTTCTGGCGCTGCAAAGCACCCGGTCCGCGCTGTGGGCTGTTTTGCCGCGACGGATTTTGCAGGCGCAAGGTGCGCTGCTGGCTGACGATCTGCCGTCCGATGCCTTGCGCGGCATGGACCTGACGCACGTAGCCGAGATCGCGCGCCGCGATCTGAGGAGAAATCTGCAAGGGCGCCGCCGTGAAGCGGCCGCCAGCGCCGGAGCGGATGGCGAAACCGCTGGAGGCTTGCGAGAGCAGGCCGAGGCGGTTGCCATCGCGCCCGTTCACCTCGATATGGCCGACGCGGCCGTCCTGGTCGGGATAAAGCTTGATCGCGACGTCATTGCCGTTGGCGGAAACATTGTCCGGCACGTCGATCACCCCGGTGGTGCCGCGAATGCCGAGGGTCGCGGTCGGGGTGGCGATCTTCATGTCGCCGGTTTTCGCCACCGCGCTGGCGACGAATGCCACAGTGCCGCGCGCGACATTGAACAGCGCCGAATTGTTTTTGCCGCCCTCTTCATAAAGATATTTGTTCACGACGATGCGCGCGTTTGCGCTGAGCTTGAAGGTGGTGTCGTCGGTGAAAGTCACGCCGAGCGCGGAGTCGGCGTCAGTTTGCAAGGTATCGCCGAGATAGATGTCATCGTTTGTCTTGAGCGGAGTGGAGTTGCCGAAACGCGAAATCGTTGCGCTGCCGGTGAGGGTGGCGACGTTGCCGACCGGATCGCCCGCGGGCGGCAAAATGGATGAGGCGGCGGGTGTGGATTTGCGTGTCTGTGCGGGCTGCACAACAGAGGGCTGCGGGGAATTTGATGGGGCCGGTTCAAGTTGAGCAGGTGAGGGTGGAACGGCACCCGGTTGCGATGCGCCGGTTTGCGCGAAAGCGGACGAGGCGATCAGAATAAAGGCGAGGCACAGGCCAAGATAGAAGCCAAGATAGCGTCCGAGACAACGATCAAGCAAAGCGTGGCGAGCAACGCTGCAAGGGTTCAACGCCAGATCCTGTCCGTCTTTGCCATTCCAGCCGCGATCCTAAAACAAAAAACGCTCCGGCAAAGCCGAAGCGCGTTTTTATCGTATAAATTTTTGCAGCAATGCAGGCGAAATTCTCTTGGAGAAGCCTGACTAAAGCAGTCCCAGCACGATGGCCCCGACAAAGGCCATGGTCACGTAAGCGGTCACAACACTCAGCCTGCTGCCGTAGGACATGCGAATGCTCCCCGGATGACGTCGCGATATAACGCCGAAGGCTAACAGGATGTTCCGTGGTGCGACAGCGCCACGGCAGTCCCCTGTGGACAGCGGCGCGCGTTGCCAACGTGGTTAAAAAACTTTGAAAAACAACGCGTTGATGAGTCTTTAAGTTTATTCGCGGACGTTGCGCGGATGACGCGCGGAGTTCGTTTGTATCTTGTCGGCTCCTTCGTCCTCGTCTCGCTGGCGGGTTGCGGTCGTGGCTTCTTTCAGGCCGAGCGCGAACCCTGGCGTGCCGAGGCGGAAGCTGCTTGCCTGAAATCAGGGGCGGTGAAGGAAAGCGCCGATCTCGTGCGGATCGCTCCGATCTCCGGCCCCGGCATGTGCGGTGCGGAGTTCCCGCTCAAAGTCGCTGCGCTTGGCGAAAGCAATTCGTCGCTGGGGTATGTCGACGACATGCGTCCCCCCAATGCTGTGGGCAACGCACAGCCGCGCTGGCCGGTGTCGCAGCCGCAACAGCCATCCTATGCACAGCCTTCGCAGCCCCCATATTCCCAGCCGCCTGCGTCGTCGTCCTATCCGCAGGCGAACTATCAGAACACCTCGCCTCACGCGCCGATGTCGCTGAACGCACCGGCCGTCGCGCCGCCGCCCGACGATGAAGATGACGCGGCATACAACGCGCCGGCCTCGCAGCGTTACCCAAACGCCACGCCGCCGTCGCGCGCGCCCTATGCGTCGCAGCTGCCCGCCTCGTCGCCGCCGGTCTATTCGCAGCCAAGGCTCGGCACAGGAAGCCCTGTCTCATCCTTCGGGCCGGTGGTGCTGAAACCGACCGCGACTCTGGCGTGCCCGATCGTCTCGGCGCTTGATAGCTGGTTGTCCGAAGCGGTGCAGCCGGCGGCTCAGCGCTGGTTCGGCGCGCGCGTGGTCGAGATCAAGCAGATCTCGGCCTATTCGTGCCGCGGCATGAACGGCAATTCGAACGCGCATATTTCAGAACACGCCTTCGGCAACGCGCTCGATGTGGCGGGATTCACGCTGGCCGACGGCCGTTATATCTCGGTTCAGAATGGCTGGAAGGGTTTGCCGGAAGAGCAGGGCTTCCTGCGCGATGTGCAGGGCGCGGCGTGCCAGCGCTTCACCACCGTGCTCGCGCCGGGTGCGAATATCTATCACTACAATCACATTCACGTCGATCTGATGCGCCGTGCCAGCGGGCGCATCATCTGTCAGCCGGCCGCGGTGTCCGGTGAAGAAGTTGCGGCGCGCGCCGCGCCGCGCGGTTATGCGGGACGCGATCAGCGCGACAACGGCATTACAGGGTCGATTTCACTCGCCGGGCGCAAGCGTGCGCAATCCATAAACGGCATTCTGTCCAAGCAGGATGCCGACACCATCGAGGATGAATCGCGCGTCCGTGACCGCGACTGACGACGTTGTATTACGTCTTTAGCGAATTTGGCCGATACGCCGCCAGAAACATCCGCACCGCGCTATCGACGACCTCTGCAATGCGTTCGCTGCTCGGCGGCGGCGTGACCTGCATGATGAAGGGCAGGAACAAAGTCGCCTGACAGCTCATCAGGAATTGGGAGGCGGCAAGCTCCGGATTTTCAATCTTGAGATGACCGGCTGTGATCTGCGTATTCAGATAGCCCACGAGTTTGCCGATCCAGTTGGCCGGGACGTTATGGTAATAACGCCGGCCGAGTTCCGGCATGCGCTCGGCGATCGCCATGATGGTGCGGATGGTCGATCCGCCCTGCGGCCGGCACAGCATTTCCATATAGCCCTGACCGAACTTGCGCAGCACGCTCGCGACATCGTCATCCGGGTTGATGCTGAGCTTCTCGATGCCCTGGCCGCGCATCTCGCATTCACACATCGCTTCGAACAGCGTGTGCTTGTCGGTGAAGTAAACGTAGAGCGTGCCCTTGGAGACGCCGGCGGCCTTGGCGATCTCGCCCATGCTGGCGCCGTCGAATCCGAGATCGAGAAACACCTGACGCGCGCCCGCCAGAATCTGGCGGCGCTTGGCGCTGTCTTCATCGGCGGCGGGTACGAGCATGTGAGCGGCAGGTGAGTTCATGGGCCTATGCTAACCAATAAAGGGAGCCCCAAAACCTTTTTGTGTGGCAGGACTGTTTTTTTCCGGGACGGCCCCATTTAGTATTGACCGAACCGTTCAGTCAATACTAAATAAGCGCCGTTGAGGCTCGAACAAGAGCCGGAAATGCCGATTGGGCCCTTTTCCCGCTTCATCTCAGGATAACTGCCATGGCCATCTCAGCACGAGACCAAGCCGCCCGAATTATTCGCCCCGTCGAAGAAGCCGAAAGGCCCCCGGCGGCAGATGCTCGCGCCGCTGCGGAGCCCACTGCCCTGCGCGAGGCCGAAAAGCCTTCGGTCGAAGTCCCCGCCGTTAAGGCCCCCGCTGTGGACGCGCCCAAAGGCAAGAAATCGAAGAAGGCTGCGCCCGCGAAATCGGGTCTGCGCCGCAACCTGTTTATCGGCATCGGCGCCGTGGCCGCGCTCGCCGCGGTCTATTTCGGCGTCCATTATCTGCTCGTCGGTCGTTTCTGGGTGACCACGGACGACGCCTATGTTCGCGCCAACAACACCACGCTCGGCGCCCGCGTGGCGGGGCATATCGCCAAGATCGGTGTCGGGGATAACGTTCAAGTCAACGCCGGCGAGTTGCTGTTCCAGATCGACGATGGCGACTATCGCATCGCGGCCGACAATGCGCGCGCAAGAATCGTGACACAGCAAGCCACCATCGATCGCATCGGCAAGCAGGCACTGGCGCAGCAAAGCGCGGTCGAGCAGGCCAAATCGCAGGTGGCTTCGGCGCAGGCTGCGGTCGAACGCACGCAGGCCGACTTCGCGCGTCAGGAAGAATTGAGCGCGAAGGGATTTGCCTCGAAGGCAACCTACGACGTGTCCAAAGCGGGCCGCGATCAAGCCGTCGCCAGCCTTCAGGGTGCGCAGGCGCAGCTTGTCGCCGCGCAGGCGCAGGTTGATGTCATCAACGCGCAGCAGGCCGAGGCCAAAGGGCAACTCGCCGAACTGCAAACCTCGCTCGCCAAGGCAGAGCGAGATCTTGCCTTCACCACCGTGCGCGCGCCGGTGGACGGCACCTTCTCCAACCGCATGGTCAACGAAGGCGATTACATCCAGGTCGGCCAGCGTCTCGCCAATGTGGTGCCGCTGAACGACGTCTATATCGACGCCAACTTCAAGGAGACGCAGCTCGGGCGTTTGAAACCCGGCCAGCGGGTCAGCATCTCGGTTGACGCGGTGGGCGACCGCACATTCGAGGGCATCGTGGAAAGTCTTGCGCCGGCCTCGGGCTCGGTGTTCACGCTGCTGCCGCCGGACAACGCCACGGGCAACTTCACCAAGATCGTGCAACGCCTGCCCGTCCGCATCCATGTGTCTGCCGCCGACGCCAAGGAGCATGTGATGCGCGCCGGCATGTCGGTGATCGTCAGCGTCAACACCAAGTCGTCACAGGCTGCTCAGCAGAATGAGACGGCACCGGAGACATCATCGAAGGCTGCCGCAAACTGATTTGCGGCGAAGCTGAAAGCGATTAGCGAGGCACGTCATGTCCTCCACCACGGCATCAGGACCAGCTGATATTCCCGCTCAAGCGGCGCCCGCTTCGGACAGCGTCGATCCGAAGCGGATGTTTGCGTTTATCATCATGGTGTTCGGCATGTTCATGTCGATCCTGGACATTCAGATCGTCTCCGCCTCGCTGGCCGACATTCAGGCCGGTCTGTCTGCGTCGTCGACGGAAGTGTCATGGGTGCAGACGGCGTATTTGATCGCGGAAGTGATCGCGATTCCGCTGTCCGGCTTTCTGTCGCGTGCGTTCGGCACAAGGCTGCTTTTTGCGATGTCGGCCGCCGGGTTCACGGGCGCGAGCTTCATGTGCGGCCTGACCTCCGACATCGACCAGATGATTCTGTGGCGGGCGGTGCAGGGCTTTCTCGGCGCGGGTATGATACCGACCGTGTTCGCTTCCGCCTACACGATTTTCCCGCGCAGCAAGCTGCCGATCGTGACCCCGGTGATCGGCCTCGTCGCGACGCTGGCGCCGACCATCGGCCCGACGGTCGGCGGTTACATCACGGACGTGATGTCGTGGCACTGGCTGTTCTTCATCAATGTGATTCCCGGCATCGGCATCACCCTCGGCGTGCTTGCGCTGGTCGATTTCGATCAGCCGAATTTTCCGTTGCTCAAGCACTTCGACTGGTTCGGTTTCATCACCATGGCCGGATTTCTTGGCGCGATGGAATATGTGCTGGAAGAAGGGCCGCAATATCAGTGGTTCGACGACGAGTCCGTCGCGATCATGGGCGTGATCTGCGCGGTGTCCACGGTGTTGTTCTTCTACCGCGTGCTGACCGCGAAGGAGCCCATCGTCGATATCCGCGCTTTCACCGATCGTAACTTCGCCATCGGCAGCGTCTTTTCATTCTGCGTCGGCATCGGCCTTTACGGCATGACCTACATGTATCCGCGCTATCTCGCCGAGGTGCGCGGCTACAGCCCCGTCATGATCGGCGAGACGATGTTCGTCTCAGGTCTGGCGATGTTCATGACAGCGCCGCTGGTCGGGCGACTGATGACCAAGGTCGATCCGCGCTACATGATCGGTGCGGGGTTGCTCATTTTCGCGATGAGCACCTGGCAGATGACATGGATCACCAAGGATTACGATTTCCGCGAATTGCTGTTGCCGCAGATTTTCCGCGGCGTCGGCATCATGCTGGCGATGATCCCGGTCAACAACATCGCGCTCGGCACGTTGGCGCCGGCGATGATGAAGAACGCCTCCGGCCTTTTCAATCTGACGCGCAATCTCGGCGGCGCGGTCGGCCTTGCGCTCATCAACCAGGTGCTCAACGATCGCACCGACCTGCACATCGATCGCTTGCATGACAGGATGAACTGGGGAAACGGCGCTGCCGTCGATCTGCTCAAGATGTTGACGCAGAAATTTCAGGGCATGGGCGATGCCGCGATGATGGCGCTCAAGGAATTGTCGCTGATCGTGCATCGTCAGGCCACGGTGATGGCGTTCGGCGACGCATTTTACATGCTGACATTCTTCTACGTCGGACTCACCGTGCTGGTGATCTTCGTCAGCAAGCCAAAGCCCGGCGCGGCTGCCGGCGGCGGTCACTAAAAATGGTGCCTTGGAATTGGA
>DASWQB010000363.1:0-6372 GCA_036398335.1 Afipia sp.
TGCGCTGGGCGGCAGTGAAGGCCCGCACCCTCACGGCACCGGCATCGCGGGTATCATCGCCGCGCACCAGCGTCTGACGGGCGCCGCGCCGTCCGCGCGTATCATCGCGATCCGCGCGTTCGGTGCGCAGAAAGCCGGTACGCAGAGCACCAGCTTCGTGGTCCTGAAGAGTCTGGACTACGCCATCGCTCATAACGCGCAGATCATCAATATGAGTTTTGCCGGACCGCGCGATGCAGCCATTGAGCGAGGGTTGGGCATTGCTGCGGCCAAGGGGATTACGCTCGTCGCGGCGGCCGGTAATGCCGGCCCGAAATCGCCGCCGCTGTATCCAGGCGCGGATCACAACGTCATCGCGGTGACCGCGACCGACTCGTCCGATCATCTGTTCCCGCAGGCCAATTGCGGTGGTTATGTCGCCATCGCGGCCCCCGGGGTCGATGTGTTGACTGCCCAGCCAGATGAAAAATATGGAGTATCGTCAGGTACTTCGATGTCGGCCGCGTTCATCAGCGGGGTCGTGGCATTGATGATTTCACGCAAAAGCGATCTGACGCCGGCCGATCTGCGGGCCGCGCTGATGAGTTCGGCGCGTGACCTTGGGCCGGCGGGCCGCGACGATCAGTTCGGGGCGGGCGAGGCCGATGCATTTGCGGCGGTATCCGCAATCGGCGCACCGATCGAAACCGCTTCGGGGCGTCCTGGTACGCCTTAGAGTTGTATTTTTAGAGTCTTAAAAAGCTATCCGGTTGCCGCGTCTGTTGCGACTCTCGCCGCTGCGTGGTGTCATGATGTTTTAGTGATGTTCGCGTAAGGGTCGCTGCAGTTTTCAAAAATTCATTTTGGATTTTGCCGATGTCGAATGTCGATCACAAAACCGGCGATCATAAACGCGCATCCAACGCCGGTCGAAGCGTCGTGGCGCGCTGGAGACTTCTGGCCCAGCAGCGGCTCGATCATCTGATCGAACTTTATCAAAGCGGCCGCTGGAAGCTCTATTACAAAGAGCAGGATTTCCTGGCCATGGTGCAGGAAGCGCGTGCTGCGCTGAAAGTGTGGGAGCAACTCGCGCCGCCGGATTCGGCTTTTGACAAGCCGGTTGAGGTGACAATGGCGCAAGAGGGGCTGGCGAACGAAACCGCGCCGCGAATGGCCGGCGCTTTACTGAACGGCATTGCCGCTGAGCACGATCCTCGGAAAAGCTGACGCTCCGGTGACGGTTAAATCGCCGGTCACGGGCTTGGCGTGATCGTAGCCGACGATGGCGCCGCGCGGCGCATTCGAGATCATGTTCGCGTTGACCACGGTGGTCCCGGTTCCGCGCACCACCGACACCCCGATTCCGACGAATGAATTGCGGATGACATTGGCGTTAATTGTAATGTCGCGCAGATATTCGCCCCAGCCGGACACGATGCCGCAAGAGGGCGCGTTCTCGATCACGTTTCCGGTCACGGCCGAGTCGGCTTCGATGTAAATTCCTACCCCGCCGTCGTCGTCAGGCGCGGTGCCGATCGGACGTTTGGGCAAAATGTTGCGCAGGATGTTTCCCTGCACGACGGCGATGCGGCCGCCTTCGTTGAAATTACAGACCGACACGCCGGTGGCGCAGATGTCCACCGTGTTGCCCATGATGATCGCGCCTTCGAATGAGAATTCGGAATAGAGCGCGACCTCGCGCACGTTGCTGATGCTGTTGCCGATGATCTGGATGTTGGACGCGGAGTTGCCGCGTACGCCGGAATAGTCGCAATCGCGGATTCGGTTTCCGCGTACGATGACGTTGTTCGCGCGAAACGCGTTGATCGCGTTGCCGTGCTGGCCCGACCCGCCAGCGCCGGCCTTGATGTTCTCGATGCGGTTATCGATCACCATGCTGCCGTCATCGCTGATGACGTTGCGAAGAATCTCGATGCCGTTGTCGGAGGCGTCTGAAATCGTGTTCTGCGCGACCAGAAGTCCGAGCGCGTCGAACGACACGATAGCGGTGTTGGCGATTTTGCGGATGGTGTTGCCGCGCACTTCTCCGGCGACGCTCTCGAACCACACGCCGTTGCCGCCGCTATTGACGATCTCGCAATCGGTCACACGCACATCGCGTCCACTGAGGCAGTGCACGAGGCCGCGCCGGTCGGGCAAAGGAATGTTGGCGCCGTCGAGCGTGAGATTGGTCAGGCCGAGATGATCCGCGCCCGTACCGGTGAACAGCGATGGGCCGCCGGTGAAAATAAGTTTGCTCGCACCGCGCACGCCGACGATCTGTGCGCCGTTCGGTAAGTCCAGTGGGCCGGTGCGGTAATTGCCCGGCGCAAGCGCCAGCGGCATCTGCACGCTCGCCGCCTCATTGATCGCGCGTTGCAAAACGCGGGTCTGGTCGTCAGACGAATTCGCGCGCACGCCATATTGCGCGGCGTCGCGGCCGAGCATCGAGGTCAGCGGTGCGGCAAGCGCGGGGCGCGGGGCGCTGCCGAGGCCGAGCGCGACGGAGGCTCCGAGTGTCGAGACCAGATGGCGGCGGCTGATGTCCATGATGTGCTCCTGCAAGGCATGTAGCGCAGGAAAGGGACGTCACATCGGCGCTCACGCACGAATATCGCCGGTAGGGTTAATGATGTGCGCCGCATGAATTGGACATGAATCAGACAGGTTTGTGATGCGGCTTGAAAAGCCGCCCTCTCTCGGTGATCATCACAACGGCAAGCGCCATGATCGCTGACAGGGTGGAACCGGTTGCGAACGGGGCGACCGATCCGTCGAAGCCCTGACCGATCGAATAACCGATGGCGATGCTGACCAGCGTCGTCATGGTGCCAAACATCGACGATGCTGTTCCAGCGATATGTCCTTGCGGCTCGAGCGCCAGCGCGGTGAAATTCGCAAAGATCAGGCCGAACGCGAACGTGCACAGAATGGCCAGCGGCATGAAGGCGGGCAGCGGCAACACATCGAAGCGCGCGGCGATCGCCATCGTTCCTGTCGCGAGTAAAAGCATGATCAGGGCCGAATGAGAAATGACCCGCATGCCAAGCCGGCCGACAAGGCGCGAGTTGAGAAAACTCGCGGCCGCGATGCCCACCGCGACGCAGGCAAAGGCGATTGGAAACAGATGTCCGAGATGAAACGTCTCCGTGAAGATCTGTTCGGCGGAGAACACGAAACCGTAGAGCACCGCCTGAACGCCGCCGGCGGCCAGTGAGTAGCCGAAGGTCTGGCCGTTCGTCACGGTCTGGCGGTAATTGTCGAACACTTTACGCAATTCGAGCGACTCGCGCTCGGACCTTGGAAGCGTTTCCGGCAGCCGGAACGCACACCAGATCAATGCGAGCACGCCGTAGGTGATCAGGACCGCGAATATGCCGCGCCAATCGCTCGCGAGCATGATGAGTTGTCCGAAGGAGGGGGCCACCACCGGCACGGCAATGAAGATCATCGTGGCGAGAGACAGGATGCTGGCCATGCGGCGCCCGGTATAGCAGTCGCGAACGATGCTCGTGGCGATCACGCGCGTCGCGGAAGTGCTCAATCCCTGCAACAGGCGGGCGAGAAGCAGCGTGCCGAATGAGGGAGCGAATGTCGCAAGCACGCTCGCCGAAACATACAGAACGATACCGATGATAAGAACCGGCCGGCGGCCAAACCTGTCCGTCAGCGGCCCGACGGCGAACTGACCGATGCCGAAACCGAGGATGAAAACGGAAAGGACATTTTGAATGCTGTTTTCGTCGCTGATATGGAAAGCGTGGCCGATGTTGGGCAAAGCCGGCAACATGATGTCCATGGCGATCGGATTGAGCGCCATGATGCCCGCAACGATGGCGACGAATTCCGGGAATCCCATAGGGCGGTGGGCTGAGGATACCCAGCTGTCTGCATCTGTATCGGACATGAGGAAAAATCTCGAATGGAAGCTCTATTTAGGCTCCGGAACTTCATAGAGCAACTCACGTGCGCGTATGGCTGCTGGTCTAAATCAATCCGGTATCCGTGACGGACCGCGTGATGCGGACGGTCTCCATCATGATCGCTTCCCCTGCATCGACCAATTGCTCGAAGGTCACGGCGCTTTGCTTGCGTGAATGCGCGGCGTCACGCGGAACCAGCGGCACGTGGATAAAGGCGGCGTGGCGAGGGCCGTCTTTCTTTGCGGCATGATTATCTCCGAAAACCGGCTCCCACTTTTCGGAATCATGCCGCCGCGTCGCCTCGATGGCGCGCCAGCTTAAGTAGTTGCACAGATAGAATCCGGCGCTGAGTGACGCACGGGCGTCGATGCCAGTCGATTGCGCCGCGCGCAAAAGCCGCGCGGTGTGCGGGCCAAAACGCCGCGTGGAGTCCGCGCCAGTTTCCAGCGTGCGGCTGCGCACACGCGCATGCGCGGCATCGGGCCAGATTTGCGACACGGTGTTGCGCGCCCGTGTCTCGACGCGCAGATACGGCGTGCGGCTCGCAAGCCCGAACATCAACAGCGCGTCGGGATGATGTTTTGCGATCAACTCCGGCAATTGCCGGTCCACCGCCTCATATGTCACGGGGAAGATGTGCCCGACGCGCTCGACATCCGCGAGGGCCGGACGGCGCAGGCGCAACAGCCGCTCAACCAGCTTTGACGTCGGATTATACGGCGCGCCGGGAAATGCTTCGAAGCCGGTGATGAGGATGCGGGTCATGACTCTTCATGAGGCCGACAGGATGACTGTCGTCATTTATCGTTGTCGTGGCGTTCGGGCTGCGACCCGCTGAAGATCGCCGCGCCTTCCGGCGAAAGATATGGCTGCAAAACCTGCCAGGGCACGAACGCCTCGAACGAACCTTCGGCGTAGGGGCCGACGGCGTAAGGCTCGTAGTGGAAGATCAGGCCGGAGCTTTTGTCCGGCTCGGTCGAGGGGGCCAGCGTCACCGGTCCGATCTTGAGAAGGCTCGGCTCGATCCCATTATACCAGTCGATACCGGATGTGCCGTCATCCGCGGCGCCGCGCCTTTTCTTTTCGTCTTTCAGCGCGGCGATGACGGCCTTCACCATGGTCGTCAGGGTTGGGCCGCCATCGGCGGTTTCCTTGAAGAACGGCCGGATGCTGATGCGCTTCTTCCCGGTGTCGTCCCACAAGATGGTGTTGATATACGTGTTGGGGTGCGCGCCGTGCGTGTTCTCATAATCCTGTCTGACAAGGCTGACGTAGCGGCGGCCGATAACCGATGCGGTCGTGTAACGCCGCTCGTAGGTGTAACCGCCGGTTGCGAAAAGTTTCGGATCGTCGCGCCTGGCTGCGTCGGCCTCCTTGCGCTGCTTGCCGGCATAGCGCTTTCCTTCCGCGAGGCAATCGGCCGCGAGCGCTGGATTGGCCTTGATCCCGGCATCGAGCATAACGCTGACATCGGCGGCTTTGGTCTTGAACGTGAAATCGGGTTTGGATTCGGCGGCGAGGGCGGACGGGCCGGCGAGACCGGCAGCGCTGAAACAGATCATGACCGCCAGTATTGCGGCGCGCAGCGGCGATACGCGACGTCTGCCGTGGGCATCTTCAGCAACGCGTTCGATATCATGGGTGAGTGTCAGCGGCGCCATTCGCTTCATTTACATCAATGATCTGCCAAAAGCGAGACAGGCGTTCGGATGGTGTGACAACGAGCGATCGCCGGTTAGTCGAGTTCGTCCAGCCGCGTGATGTCTTCGGTTGAGAGTTTAGCCAGCGCCTCACTGACTCTGCGTCCCGCGATCCTCCTGTCCGGCGCGATCTCGGCGAGCGGCACCAGCACGAAAGCCCGCTCGAACAGGCGCGGATGCGGCACGGTCAGGTCTGGCGTCTCGAGTTGCTCGTCGCCATAGGCGATGATGTCGAGGTCCAGCGTGCGCGGGCCCCAGCGCCGCTCATGCGCGCGGTCGCGGCCGAATTTCTTTTCGATCTTGTGCAGCGTGAACAGCAGCGCATGCGGATCGAGCGCGGTGTCGATCTCGATCACGGCGTTGATGAAGGCGTCCTGCTGCTCGTCGCCCCAAGGCGGCGTCGCGTAATCGGACGAGCGCGCGAGCAAGGCGGCTTGGGTCATGCCGCAGATGTTGGATACGGCTTTTTGGAACGTGCCGCGCACGTCGCCGACATTGCCGCCCAGCGCGATCAGCACGCTTGTCATATATTATATCCGCGTGCGGGTGATGATAACGCCCACATCGTCGAAGATCGCCGCGATCGGCGCATGCGGCTTGTGCACCGTGACCTTGACGGCGCTGATCCGCGCGAAGCTTTTGAGGATCGCCTCGGCGACAGCGCCGGCCGAGCGCTCCAGCAGGTAATAATTCTGGCCCTTGAAGGCCGCGCTCGCGGTGGCGACCACGTCCGAATAGGACACGGTGTCGGCGAGCTTGTCGGTGCGGGA
>DASWQB010000364.1:0-12842 GCA_036398335.1 Afipia sp.
CACTACGACTGCACGAAACGGCATGCCCAGCGCGGCACCCAATTCGAGTTGGCATCGGTTGTCGGAGCCGTAAACGCTCGGCTGAATCACGACGACGCGCTGAATTCCAAGCGTTGCATATAGCTTGCGTACCGCCTCCACGCCCGCTTCAGGCGGGGTGTAGTCGCGATGATCGACATAGGGAAACTGCGGCTCCAGACCGAACATATGCATATGGCTGTCGGTTGCGCCGGCCGGCATGGCAAAAGAAGGCGTCGTCGGATTTGGATCGGGAGCGAGGCAGAGTTGAGTCATTGGGATTGTCTCTAGTGATTTTGCAGAAGATGCGGCAAAGCCAGCGTGAACCAGGGGACGAACGCGACGACCAGAACGCCGATCATCAAAACTGCGAAGTAGGGCAGCATCGCGTGGCTGGTCCGCTCTAGGCTGCTTTCTGAAACGGTGCACGAGACATAGAAGCCGATGCCGATCGGTGGAATGAAAATGCCGACGCCCATCGCGAGAATGATGATCATGCTATAGTGAATGACGTCCATTCCGTATTGTGCCGCTATTGGCATCAGCAGCGGGCCCAGAATGATCAATGCCGGCAATCCTTCGAGAAGCGAGCCCACCACGATCAGAAGCACGATCGAGCCGAGTATGAAGACGGTGCGATTGTCGCCGAGCGAATGCAGAATGGAGGCCAGATTGGCCGGCAGGTTTGCCGCGGTCAGAGTCCATCCGAACGAGAAGGCTGCGGCGATGATGAACAACACCATGCCAGCCAGAAGACAGGATTCGATCGCGATCGTGTAAAGTGTTTTCAGATCGATCGCGCGGTAGATCAGATAGGCCAGCACGAGGCCGTACAACACAGCGACGGCGGAAACTTCAGTCGGTGTCGCGATGCCGAAGCGAATGCCGACCACCATGATGACAGGCATCACGAGTGGCAGGATCGCGCCGCCGCTGGCGCGAAGCATTTCTGCCGCTGTGGCGCGGGGTATCGTCGCGGTCTTGCTGTTGCGAGACAGCACGTAGTTCAGGATCATCAGCAACAGCGCGATCACCGCGGCAGGCATCAGGCCGGCGATGAATAAGGTGCCGATGGAGATGGGGGCCACCGAGCCCAGCACAAGCATCGCAAGGCTGGGGGGAATCGTCTCGGACATTGCCGCCGACGATGCCAACACAGCAGCGCCCTGCTCAGGTTTGTAGCCCTGCTTCTTTAACTCCCTGCGCAGCACGGAGCCGACCGCCACCACGTCGGCGATTTTCGAGCCGGAGATGCCGGACACGAGATAAATCGTCAGCACGACCACTTGCAGCAAACCACCCCGCATATGGCCGACGAGTGTCATAGCAAAGCGGACCAGCCGAAGACTAATGCCGCCTTTTTCCATGATCAGGCCGGCCCAGATGAAAAACGGCAGTGTCAGCAGGATGAAATTGCTGGTGCCGTCAAACGTGTTTTGAGCGGCGGCAATCAACGGCGCAACGCCACTGATCGACAGGAACATCACCGAGCCCAGCAGCATCGCGAAGCTGACCGGCAGCCCAATCAGCACCGCGAGCAGAAACGCAATCAGCATCACGCCCAGCGCCGCGCCATTGCTCAGATGCAGCGACGGCATAGCGCCCGTCGCACAAACGACGCCTACAAGCGCGGCTATGACAAGGGCTGGAAGCAGTATGTGTTGGGGCGCGTATTCGTAGACCAGACGCTCGATCGCAAAAATTGCAACCAGCGTGAGCCCAACAGTCAGCGGCAGGATCAGCCAGGCCGCGTTGATATCGAGAATTGGCGTGTTGGAAGTCGAGGAGATCTCCAGCAAGTTAAAGGAAACATAGCCGACCACGGCTGCGGCCACCAGCACCAGCAGATCAATGCCGACGGCCACCGAAGTCCGCATTGTCGCGGACAGCTTTGCGGTCAGAAATTCGACAGTCGTGTGATGCCGCGCACGATAGGCGAGCGCGCCCCCCACGAAGGCGATAAGCGATAGAAACAACTTCGCGGCTTCATCTGCCCACAGCAAGGACTGATGCAGCCAGAACCGGGAGCCGATCTCGGTGAGAACGATCCCGAGTTCGATGATCAGTGCCGCTACAAGGATGGCACGAAGACCGGTATCGAGGCTGTTGAGGCTCGTTCTGATGGCTGACGCAATTGGGCCCTTCAATCTGCGGATTTGGTCCAGATCGGTGGGGCCTGATAGATGCGGCAGTTCGCGGTCCAACCGCGATGCCTGATCAACCACGCTCGACTTCCTTGAGCACCGCGTCGTAAATATCCGCTCCAATGATATCCTTGAACTGCGGGTATACGGTCTCGGTCGCCTTGCGATAGGCGTCGCGCTGAACCTCGACCAATGTCATGCCCTTGGCCTTGAAGCGTGCAGCGACCTCATCGCTTTTCGCCGCGATGGTTGTGCGCCAGTCTTTTGTCAGGTTAACCGATGCGGCGCGGATGGCCTCCTGCGCGCTGGGCGGCAGCGCATCGAACTTGGCCTTGCTCGCCATCATCACGCCGACGTTATAGACTTGGTTCGTAAGATTGACGGTATTGACGATTTCGTCATGTTTCGTTGCCGCCACGGAAATCATCGGCGTCTCCACCGCATCGATGACGTGCTGCGATAGCGCAAGATAAACTTCGGTCAAATCGATTGCGATCGGACTGGCGCCCAGGGCGCGGAAGGTCCCGGCGAAAATGGCGCCCGGCTGGACCCGGATTTTAAGTCCCTTGATGTCATTCGGTTCAGCGAGCGCCTTGTCTCGCGTCGACACCACGCGCCAGCCCCAATGACCGTAGCCGAGGCCGTAAACGCCTTTCGAGGGCATCATGTCCAGCAGCTTTGCGCCGGTGGGACCGTCCAGCACCCGCTCGGCCGAAGCCGAATCGGGAAACAGGAACGGCAAGTCAACGACCTGGAATTTGGGGAATACGGTATCGATGAATCCGGAGGTGTGAGCACAAAAATCGATAATGCCGGTTTGCAGTCCGGTCATGATGTTGGTGCCGCTGCCCAACTGGCCGATGCTGAACACCTGAATTTCGACGGCGCCCGAGGTGCGCTGTGAGACGTCCTCTGCAAAGCGTTTCAGGACATCGTAGAGCGGATGGCTTTGAGTATCGGCGAAGGTGAGCTTTAACGTATGCGTGGGTGTGGCGGCCCAGCCGCTGCGCCCGACAAAAGGCATGGCGATCGATGCCGCAAGGCCAGATGCGCCGATTCGCAAAAATTTGCGCCGTTCAATCATGGTTCGTTTCTCCCTGGGAATATGCAACCGATCTTCGCCGGCTCGCATGTGCGTGTATGAGGCTTGTTTATTCCTATAGACAGTCCTTGAACAAAGCGCGGCGGGGCCGGGCCCGATCGCAGCGATTGGATAAAATTGCAGCTATGACAGCATATTGAAGGATTTCAATGCGCCAGCGGTCCCTCGCGCGAGAAAGAGAGCACCGACGGGTGGCTTTGAACCCAAACCTGCATGACGGAAGGCCAATTGCTCGTGCGTAAATGACGTCAGGCGTGCAACGCATCACCCATTAGAAAGCCATATTGGAGCGGTTGCCGACCGGACGCAAGCGACGTCGGCGCTTGACAGATTTCGTTGAAAATCCCTGTCGTGGGACGGGATCACATATTCAACCGCGATGCGGTGAAGTTTGAATTGGTGATGGACCGCACGAGATGGATCACGCAATTTTGTTCAGATATTCTTGCTTGAACCTTTCCAGCCTCCCACAGAATCGTCGTCATCGAAACGGCGGTGGGGATCAGTAAAATGACTGTTCCCTATCTGTCTGGATAGAGATTGCCATTGCTGCCTCGGCGGCGAGTGGCAGATAAAAGTTCTTCGCGCCATCCGATCATCGGCTGCGCGGGCATAACGGAGGATTCAGCGCGTTCGCTGCGCTGATGTATGCCGATACCGTATTGCCAATCTCGTAGAGAGATTCTCTCCGCGCGGTTTCACATTCGAAATTCCATTTCATTGACGGGTTTATAAGTGGCGCGCATGCTTTTGCGTGAATTAGCAGTCGTTCGATAGAGCGTCGCCTGGGTGGCGAACGGCTGCGGCGTGCACGACTTTTGCTTTTGCTGACAGGGGAATAAAATGGCTGAGAGAGACAATTCGCCGAACAAATTTCGGATCGATCGCCGCACGCTCCTTCAAGGCGGCGCGGCTTCGGTGCTCGCAGCGCCGCTGGGGGTTTTCGGGGCGCAGGCCTTCCCCTTCCGATTGCAATCCGACGCCGATGTGAATCAGTTTCCCATCTGCAAGACGTCATCTGACACAGTGCTTCCAGGACCACCGCGGAAATTGAAGCTCTCCTGGAATGCGGGGGCGGTTTGCCACGTCCAGGTTCTATCGGCCATCGAACAGGGATTTTTCAAGAAACGGAATCTCGATGTCGATCTCGTTAATTTCAGCGGCTCGACAGATCAGCTCCTCGAAGCGATCGCGACCGGCAAGAGCGATGCTGGTATCGGCATGGCGCTGCGCTGGCTGAAGCCGCTGGAACAGGGTTTTGATGTCAAGATCGCGCTTGGCACGCATGGCGGCTGTCTGCGCGCGATCGTGCCGGCGAAGTCGGATATCAAGAGCCTGACCGATCTTAAGGGCAAGACGATTGCCGTGGGCGATCTGGCCGGTGCGGAGAAGAATTTCTTCTCGATCCAGCTGGCGAAAGCCGGCGTTGATCCCGCAACTGAAGTTGACTGGCGTTCATATCCTGGAAATTTGCTGCGCCTCGCGGCGGAGAAGGGCGAGGTTCACGCGATATTGGGAACCGATCCGATCGGCTATCTCTGGCTCAAGGACGGCGAGTTCAGGCAGGTCGCCTCTAATCTCGATGGCCCGTATCAGAACGCCAGCTGCTGCATCGTCGGCGTTCGAGGCAGCCTCGTTCGCGAGGACCCGTTGGTCACGCGCGCCTTGATCGAGGCCGTGATCGAGGGGGCAGCATTTGTCGCGCAAAATCCTGTCGAGGCGGCAAAGTTGTTCCTGCCTTACGCGCCGAAGACAGCCACGGAAGAGGATTTGCAGAATTTGGTGCGGTATCACACGCACCATCACCACCCGATTGGCGATGCCTTGAAAGCCGAGCTGAAGAGTTATTCAGACGATTTGAAACTTGTCTCGGTGCTCAAGCCGACCACGGATACAACGAAGTTCGCCGAGAAGATTTATGTCGACGTATTCAGTGTCTGAGGCGGCGTCCTTAAAGACAACCGCTTCCGCCACTGCCTCTCTATCGAAGTCATTCGCGGTGTTGCGGCGGCTAAGCCCGGTCACAATCGGTCTGGCTGCCAGCTTGGCCTGGTCCGCGTTCGCGCTCTCCAGCCTGTGGTGGAAAGACCTCGGAGATTGGCCGCGCACGTATGATCTTGCGGTGGGCGGCTTTATTTTGGCCACCGCGATTTTTGTCGTGACCGTCGCCGCTCATCGTCTCGGGCGATTGAGCGCGGGAGTCCAGCGTCGCGCACCATGGCTGCTGGCGCTCGGATTGTTCTTCACTCTGTGGGAGGTCGCAACGGCAAAATTCGCATGGTTGCCGTTGCCGTTTTTTCCGCCGCCGCAATCCATCGTTGAAGTTTATACCGACGATCTGCCGAAACTCCTGGCCAGCGTAATCGCGTCGGTCAAGCTTCAGCTCGGCGGTTATGCTATCGGCGCAATCGTCGGATTTCTGACCGGCGTCTCGATCGGATGGTCGCGCACCATCGGTTATTGGATTCACCCGGTGTTGCGGTTTATCGGGCCGCTTCCGGCCACGGCGTGGCTACCAATTGCATTTTTCACGTTTCCCTCAAGCTGGAGCGCCAGCACGTTCCTGATCGCGTTGGCAACCGGCTTTCCGGTTACCGTGTTGACGTGGTCCGGCGTGGCGAGCGTGAGCACCGCCTATTACGACGTGGCGCGCACGCTCGGCGCGAAGCCGTCTTTCCTGATTTTGAAGGTCGCCATCCCGGCGGCGCTGCCGCATGTCTTTGTCGGCCTGTTCATGGGGCTCGGCGCATCCTTCGCGGTTCTGGTCGTCGCCGAGATGATGGGCGTGAAGGCCGGCCTTGGCTGGTATCTGCAATGGGCGCAGGGCTGGGCGGCCTATAACAATATGTATGCCGCCCTGATCGTGATGTCGCTATTGTGCTCGGGCGCGATCACCCTGCTGTTCAAGGTCCGCGACCGTCTGTTGATCTGGCAGAAGGGCGTTGTCAAATGGTAGCGCTTGCGAGAAGCGAGGAGCAAAGCGCGGGTGCCGCGCTCGATATCGCGCATGTGAGTCATCGTTTCGATATTGATGACGGCGTGTTGCCGGTTCTGGATGATGTCAGCTTCAATGTCGCCCCTGGTGAGTTCGTCGCTCTTCTCGGTCCATCGGGCTGCGGAAAATCGACGCTGCTGCGTCTGGTCGCCGGTCTCGAACAGCCATCGTCTGGTTCGTTGAGCGAGGATGGCGAGGCGATTACGGAACCATGGCCGTCCCGCGTCGTCGTGTTCCAGGATCCGACACTTTATCCCTGGCGTACGGTCTGGAACAATGTCGCACTTGGTCTCGAAGCGCGGGGCCTGCTCAAGACCCAGCGTCACCGCGTCGACGCGGCGATTGATCTGGTCGGGTTATCGGACTTTGGCAACGCGTACCCGCATCAGCTTTCCGGCGGGATGGCGCAGCGTGTGGCGCTGGCGCGCGCGCTGGTGAACGATCCAAAGATTCTCGTTCTCGACGAGCCGCTCGGCAAGCTCGATTCGCTGACGCGCATCACCATGCAGGCTGAAATCGCCTCGCTCTGGCAGCGGAACGGATTCACCGTGCTGATGGTGACGCATGACGTGGAGGAGGCGCTGTTTCTTGCCAACCGAGTCATTGTTTTCAGTGACCGGCCGGCGCGGATCAAGGCCGACATCGTCGTCGATCGCCCGTATCCGCGCCATCGTGGCGACGAGCATCTCGCCGATCTGCGCCGGCAAATTCTCGGTCTGCTGGGTCTCGACGCGACCTGGTAAGCGCGGCCAGCTTTATCGCCGCGGTCAATGAAACTTGCGATGACCGCGGCCGCTCTGGATACGTAACAGCGCGTTGACCAGCGCATCGACGTCTTCCGTCGTATTGTAGAGCGCGAGGGAAGGACGCACCGTGCTCTCCAGACCGAAGCGCCGCAGAATCGGCTGGGCGCAGTGATGGCCGGCGCGCACCGCGATGCCTTCGGCATCGAGCGCCTTGCCGACGTCTTCGGTCTTGCACTCATCCAGCACGAACGACAGCACACCGGCTTTCTCACGCGCCGCTCCGATCAGCCGTAGTCCCGGAACACTTTGCAAGCCCTGCGTCGCGTAGGCGAGCAGCTCGTGTTCGTAAGCGGCAACATTGCTCATGCCGATCCGGCCGAGATAATCGATGGCAGCGCCAAGGCCGACAGCATCGGCAATGTTGCCGGTGCCGGCTTCAAACCGCAGAGGCGGTCCCTGAAACACCGTCTTCTCGAAAGTCACATCGGCGATCATGTTGCCGCCGCCCTGCCACGGCGGCATTGTTTCAAGCTCGCTCCCGCGGCCATAGACCACGCCGATGCCGGTCGGTCCGAACATCTTGTGACCGGAGAAAATGTAGAAATCGGCATCGAGCGCCTGCACGTCCACCGGCATGTGGCAGATACCCTGCGCACCATCGACCAGCACGCGCGCGCCATGGCGATGCGCCATTGCCGCCATCTCCTTGACGGGTGTGATGGTGCCGAGCGCGTTCGAGACCTGCGTGAAAGCGACGATGCGGGTGCGCGGATTGAGCAACTTCTCGTATTCATCGAGAATGATCTGGCCACTGTCATCGACCGGAGCGACGAGCAATTTCGCGCCTTTCTCAAGGCACAGCATTTGCCATGGCACGATATTGGCGTGATGCTCGAGGTGCGAGACGACGATCTCGTCGTCCTTGCCGATGTTGCGGCGACCCCAGGCCTGCGCCACAAGGTTGATGCCTTCGGTGGCGCCGCGCACGAAAATAATGTCTTTCACTGACGGTGCGTTGATAAAGGCGCGCACCTTTTCGCGCGCTGCTTCATAGGCGTCGGTGGAACGTGCCGCGAGCGTATGGGCAGCGCGGTGAATGTTGGAATTCTCATAAGAATAAAACCGCGAAATCCGATCGATCACAGCCTGCGGCTTCTGCGTGGTTGCGCCATTGTCGAGCCAGACCAGCGGGCGTCCGTTGACGTGCTGGTCGAGGATCGGAAAATCGCGGCGGAAAACGTGCGGATCGAATGCGCGGGCGCCGGAAATATCTTTTGCGTCGATCTCGGCGCGATGCTGCGGCGCCAGCGATCCAAGATCGAGAGTTTGCACATCCAGCGGGAACGGCGTCACTCTCGTGGCGTCGTCGGGAAGCGAGGCCATAGGGCTGGCTTCAAGGAAGTAATAGGGCGAAGAGGCCGGCACTGTTGCGGCTGGCGTGCCCTGATTGCCGAAAGGATGCGCGGATTTGTCCAGATCCGGCACGAATGACAATGCGCCATCGAGGCGGGTGGGAAGAGCGGCAAGATCGAGGTCGCGCGGCAGGCCGTTCGGTATTTGAGACGCTGCCGGCACCGCCGCAGCGTAACGGGGATCGGCGGCGAACACCGGCGCGGACGGCATTGCCGCGCCGGCTGCTGGAAATGGCACGCTGCTCGATCCCGGATTGTTGTTGGGCGTGAGCGGTGGATGAGTGGCGGGCGTTCCGGGAACTGCGCGGTAAAGCGGCTCGGCCGCGAAGACCGGCGCCGAAGGCAATGCCGCGCCGGGCGACGTGGCGGGATTGGCCGGCACGCCGGAAAACAGCGCATTGGCCATGCGCGCAATGATCGCGGGATCAGGCGCGCCTGCAAGTGCGGCTGCATTCTGCTCAAGCTCTCCCGGGCTCGGCACGGCACCTCGCGCCATATCGAGCGAGGCACCGTCCGGACGCGGTGCGTTCGGAAAATCAGGCGTACTCATGATACTTGCCGACCTCGACGTCTTCGAGAACGCCAAGCGCATCCTCGGTCAGCACGGCAAGCGAACAATAAAGCGACACCAGATATGAGGCGATCGCCTTGCGGTTGATGCCCATGAAGCGAACCGACAGGCTCGGCGTCACCTCGCCGGGCACACCCGGCTGGAACAGGCCGATCACGCCCTGCTTCTTCTCACCCGTGCGCAGCAGAAGGATCTTGGTTCTGCCGGCCTCGTCCACCGGAACCTTGTCGGACGGCACCAGCGGAAGGCCGCGCCAGGTCAGGAACGGCGAGCCGAACATCGTCACCGTGGGCGGAGGTACGCCGCGTCGTGTGCATTCGCGGCCGAATGCGGCAATCGCCAGCGGATGCGCGAGGAAGAAGGCTGGCTCTTTCCAAACTTTGGAAATCAGTTCATCAAGATCGTCAGGCGTCGGTGGCCCCTTGCGCGTCGATATTCTCATCGACGGCGCAGAGCTGGCCAGCAATCCATACTCTTTATTATTGATGAGTTCGCCTTCCTGGCGCTCCTTCACCTTTTCGATCAAGAGACGAAGCTGCTCCTGAATCTGATCGAACGGATGGCTGTAGAGGTCGGATACGCGCGTCTGAACGTCGAGAACTGTCGTCACCGCGTTGAGGAAATATTCGCGCGGCTGTTCCTCGTAATCCACGAACGTTCCCAGCAGATCGTCGTCGCGGTCGCGCGGCGGGCTGCACAGCACATCGGCCGACGATGCGGACGTTGCGCCTCGCGTTTCCTTGACGCGGTTGAGGCGAAAGATGCCGGCTTCGACGGGAGTCCATTGCAGCAACGGCACCAGCCAGCGCGGGGAAATGCCGCCCCACTGCGCACGGGTCTTGGTTGCGTTGGCGAGCTGGCGGGCCGCGCCTTCCGCCAATGTGTTACGGACTTCTGTATCGGCCATGGGATGGCGCTCCAATCGGTCTCAGGTGAGCTGAAGTTTTTGTGGCAAACTTGAATGCCGCTTGAGATTTTTCATCTAGCTTTTCCACGCCTTGTGCAAGATCATTCCAATTCAACAATCAAAGCTGGTCGATTTTCCTCCGTGATAGCGGAGTAGTAACCAGTATCTTGGACAGAATGCAGGTACTCCCGCGCGGATCACATGAGGCAGCCGCGTTCGCATCGTGTTGATTCAATGACGGCCGCTGTCCAATTTTGGAATTACAAAAATTCCGAATATTCATACGGATCATTCTGCGTGAATCGCGGATCGCGATGGCGTTCGTCTATATTCAGTTTGCTTTTTGAGTCCGCGCGAGAACCGGAATGCTTTCTTCCATCGAAGGCATCTCGTGGAGAATGTCCGTCTCGCGGCGCCAGTGGCTTTGGAATTCATTATCATCCGAAAGTGAGCCATGTTTGAAGCCGCTACGTCTGGCGAATGGCGGTTATGACAGCTGATTCATTGGTGGGAATTTCGCGAACGACCGCGCCGGGCGACAATTCGACATCGCGGTGGCGGCTTGAAACCATCGTGTCTGAGTTGCGTGCATCGCGCGATGTCCTGCACAGCATTCGCTCCGACGGGCCCATTCGCCGCCCGCCGTCGCGCGATGCGCTGGAGACGATACTCGGCAGCCTGATCGAAGCGATATTCCCGCGGCATTATGGCCGCTCCGATCTCGATCCGGAAAACATCGATTACTTCGTCGGCAATACGCTGAATATCGCGCTCAACGGACTGCTCGAGCAGGTTCATCGCGGCGCGCTGTTCGTGCTGGACGGTCCTCCCTCCGACGAGCATTTTCAACAGGCGATCGAGTTGACGCGCGCGTTTGCATCGAGGCTGCCGCAGATCCGCGGGCAACTCGTGAGCGATCTGCGCGCGGCCTATGTAGGCGATCCGGCGGCCACGAATTTTCCGGAAATCCTGATCGGCTATCCCGGAATGACGGCAATCATTCATCACCGGCTCGCCAACGCGCTCAACCAATTGGGCGCAAAGCTGCTTGCGCGTCTTGTCGCGGAAATCTCCCACGCCAAAACGGGAATCGATATTCATCCGGGCGCGCAGATTGGATCGAGCTTTTTCATCGATCACGGCACAGGCGTTGTGATCGGAGAGACGGCCATTATCGGAGACCGTGTTCGGATCTATCAGGCGGTGACGCTGGGCGCCCGGCATTTTCCAGCGGATAAGGACGGCAGCCTGGTGAAAGGTAACGCGCGTCATCCTATCGTCGAAGACGATGTGGTGATCTATGCCGGCGCGACGATTCTGGGGCGCATCGTGGTCGGGCACGGCTCGACCATTGGCGGCAATGTGTGGCTGACGGAGGACGTCCCTCCCAACAGCTTCGTGACGCAGGCGACAGTCCGCAGCAAGATCAGCCCGCGTTAAAGTCGGCGGTTGTCGCGGGGGCTTTACCCTGCGCCATCGCGCCTGAATGAAAAGTCATGCTGCGGAAGGCGCGGTCCGCGAAGCGCTTGTTGTTTTCTTATCCCGCCAATTGCTAACCGTCTTTGAGTCGGCCACCCTTATTCATTGCCGTCGGTGAGGCGGTTCAAAATGGCGCGGCATGAACAAGATAAGTGCTCGACTTGTGACGGACGAAGACGGTTTGAGCACTGCCGCGCCGGGCGATCCGTCGGTCGATTTGCCGATCATCGTCGGACGAAACCTGCGCCGGTTGCGCATTCGGCAGGGGCATTCGCTTGAACGCCTCGCCAAGCAGTCCGGGGTCAGCCGTGCGATGCTCGGACAGATCGAGACCGGCAAAAGCGCGCCGACTATCGTGCTGCTCTGGAAGGTTGCGAACGCGCTCGGTGTTCCGTTTGCCTCGCTCATCGCCGCCGACGATGCTCACGGCACGCTCGTGCTCCGGCGTGGCAACGCAAAGGTGCTGTCGTCAAGTCAGGGACAGTACACGTCTCGTGCGCTGTTTCCTTTCGACGCCGAACGGCAGGTCGAATTCTACGAGCTTCGGCTCGCGCCGTTGCATCGTGAAGATGCCGAGGCACATGCACCCGGGACGCGGGAAAATCTCGTAATCGCCAAGGGAGCCGTCGAGATAATCGCCGGATCGGAACGGCCGGTGATGCTCAGTGAGGGCGACGCAATCCTGTTTGAGGCGGACGTTCCGCATAGCTATCGAAACCTCGGAAACGAAGAGGCGGTTATTTATCTTGTGGTACGATACGTCGAGACCGTCGGCTGATCTCCGCTGTCCCACAACTTCGCCGCTTCAATCGCGCAGCAATGGAAGCAGTTGATCGCCCTGGCGTTTGATCTCGGCCAGATAGGGCGTGTCGGAAAGTATAAAGTGCGTGATTCCGAGCGCGTGATATTTGCGGAGCGAGCGGGCAACGTCCTGCGCCGATCCCACCAGCCATGTCGCGCCGGCGCCGCCGCCTCCGAATTTTGCGGGCGCGACATAAAGATTGTCATCGACGACGTCTCCGCGCTTGTGAAGATCGACAAGACGTCTTTGACCTTCCGCAACCGGCGCACGGTGCTGCTCCCAGCCCGCACCATCGGTCTTGGCCATGTCTGCGACGCGCGCCTCGGCGTCAGCCCAGGCCTGCTCCGTGGTGTCGCGAACCAGCGTGGTGATCCGTATGCCAAATTCGAGGGGAGGCAGGTCGCGGTCCAGTTGTTTGCTGAGGGTCTTGAGGCGCTCGATACGCTCCCGTGCGCCGTCCAGAGACTCGCCCCAAAAAAGCTGAACGTCCGCTTCCGCGGCGGCGGCATGTTCTGCCGGCTCTGACGCGCCTCCGAAGTAAAGTTTGGGATGCCGGCGCTCGCCACGAACGGTGATGCGCGGCACCGCAGTGGAATTCGTAACCTGGAAGTGTTCGCCGGTGTAGGTGACGTTCTCTTCAGTCCATAATCTGCGGACCAGCCGCAT
>DASWQB010000365.1:0-17749 GCA_036398335.1 Afipia sp.
CGAGCGCAGGTTGCACGGGTCCTTGAAGGTGATCCATGGATGGCCGGTATCGAACACCATGGTCAGCATGCGCCGCCACAGATCGGTGGCACGCAGCTTCTTGAACACGCGCATCTCGCCGCGCGCGGCCTTGTCCTCATAATAGGCGTAACGCTCGGCGAACGGCTTGCCGTAAAGGTCGTGCAGGTCCGGTGTCTCGTCCGGCGAGAACAGCGTCCAGTCGCCATCGGCTTCGACGCGCTGCATGAACAGGTCCGGCACCCAGTTGGCGGTGTTCATATCGTGGGTGCGGCGGCGGTCGTCGCCGGTGTTTTTGCGAAGGTCGAGGAATTCCTCGATGTCGATGTGCCACGTCTCGAGGTATGCGCAGACCGCGCCCTTGCGCTTGCCGCCCTGATTGACGGCAATCGCGGTGTCGTTGGCGACTTTCAGGAACGGCACGACGCCCTGGCTCTCGCCATTGGTGCCCTTGATGTGCGCCCCGAGGCCGCGCACACGGCTCCAGTCGTTGCCAAGGCCGCCGGAATACTTCGCCAGCAGCGCGTTGTCCTTCACCGATTTGAAGATGCCGTCGAGATCGTCGGCGACCGTGGTGAGGAAGCACGAGGAGAGCTGCGGACGCAGCGTGCCCGAATTGAACAGCGTCGGGGTCGAGGCCATGAAGTCGAACGACGACAACAGGTCGTAGAATTCGATGGCGCGCGCCTCACGGTCGATCTCACGCACGGCGAGGCCCATCGCGACGCGCATGAAGAACGCCTGCGGCAGTTCGATGCGGTTGCCGTCATTGTGCAGGAAGTAGCGGTCGTACAGCGTCTGCAAACCGAGGAACTGGAATGCGAGATCGCGTTCCGGTTTCAGGGCGGCGGCGATTCGCTTCAGGTCGAAACGCGCCAGATCGGGATCGAGCAGCTCGGCTTCGATGCCGGCTTTGACGTAGACCGGGAAATATTCGGCGTAGCGGGTCGCCATGTCGGCCTGCGAGGCGTTGATCGGCGCGCCGTGCACGAACGACAGCACTTCGGTGCGCAGCTTGTCGAGCAGCAAACGCGCGCTGACGTAAGCGTAGTTCGGCTCCTGTTCGACCAAGGTTCGCGCGGCCATGATGCCGGCGAGCGCGAGTTCGTCCTGGCTGATTCCGTCGTAGAGGTTGCGGCGCATCTCGGCGAGCACAGGGGCCGCCTCGACGCCGTCGAGATTGGCGCAGGCTTCCTGCACGATCAGATTGAGACGGTCGATGTCGAGCGGCACGCGGGTGCCGTTCAGCAGCGTGACGCTCAGCGACGGCTCGGCCGATGTTTTATGCGGCTTGGCGGCTTCGGCCTCAGCGCGCTGGCGGGTGCGCTCCTCGCGGTACAGCACATAGGCGCGAGCGACCTTGTGGTGTTCGCTGCGCATCAGCGCCAGTTCGACCTGGTCCTGCACGTCCTCGATATGGAAAGTGCGGCCTTCGCCGATTCGGCGGGTGAGGGCGCTGAGGACTTCGTTGGTCAGCCCCTCAACAATCTCGTGGACACGGCGCGAGGCGGCGGCGGTATTTCCTTCCACCGCCAGGAACGCCTTGGTCATCGCAATGGAAATCTTGCTTGCGTCGAACGGCGAGACGGCGCCGTTGCGGCGGATGATCTGCAGCGACGGTTCGCTGGCAAGAACGGGGGCTGAAGCAGGCACGGCGAGGGACTCCGGACGCAACTGAATAAGTGGTGCAGATTTAGTGGTATCGCGATCAAGAGACAGCATGGCAGGCCCCGTATGGTTGTTTGCGGTTTTGGAGCGGGGCTTTTGCAATCATCGCAGCCGAGTTTGACCGGTCTGCGAAGATAACAGGGCACCGCCCGGTATGTTTCGTTTGCCGCGGCGGGGCATCGGTTGTGGCCAGTCTCCGGTGCCGATTCCAAGCTCTAAATGTGCTTGCTGGAATCAGTTCGCTGCTCAAAAGTGCCCAAACAGCGCCGAAATGATTGACTTTTTCCCGGTTCCCCCAGCCACCAAATCTTGCGATGTGATGGTACCGTGACAGCTAGATGTTGTGTTTTATGGCCTGATTTGTCAAACAAAGATTTAAGTTTTCGACGAAACTCACATCCAATTCGAAAAATGATGGCTTCCGCTTCGTTAAAGGCGGAAAACGGCCTCGCTCGCGCACCCAATACATAGTGACGGACGCGCAGGACTGCTCGGCTGCCTTGGGGGTTTTCACCGCTATCCAGCGATCCGGTTCTGACATTCGTACGTATCCTTCGCGGGCACTTTACGAATGTGAGAACCAAAGGATCACTGGAACCATAGTTTGCTAGTGTCCTTTCGTATCCGACGTTTGCTCTGAAGGTGCTACCGGATGAGGCAAACGTCGGATACAGGACACTAGATGGGCCACTTACAGCCTTGAAAATTGGGGAACTGCTCGTGCGCGACTTCGAAAATCCCGGCCGTTCGCTGGCCATTGGCCGCAAGGGCATGGCGGCAACCTCCCATCCCGCCTCCACGTTGGTGGCCGTGGAGATTCTCAAGGCCGGTGGCACCGCGATGGATGCTGCGGTGGCGGCGTGTGCGGTGCAATGCGTGGTCGAGGCCGGATCGACGGGAGTTGGCGGCGATTGTTTCGCGCTTTATTCCCGCGAAGGCACTGACAATATCATCGCTTTCAACGGGTCGGGCCGCGCCCCGGCGGCGGCGAGCGTCGAGTGGTATCAGGAGCAGGGTATAGCCTCGATCCCGCGGCAATCTCCGCATGCGGTGACCGTGCCCGGCGCGGTCGCGGCGTGGGCGCAGCTCATCGAGGATCACGGCCGCATGACGCTGAAGGAATTGCTCGCCCCGGCCATCGAGCTGGCGCGGCACGGCTATCCGATCACGCCGCGCGTGGCCTACGACATCGGCAAGCAGCGTGATCTCATTAAGGGCGATGCATCGTCGCGCCGCATCTTCCTTGTCGATGATGAGGCGCCCCCAATCGGCACCATCCAGTATCAGCGCGAACTAGCCGACACGCTGGAAGCCATCGGCCGCGAGGGACCGGACGCATTCTATCTCGGCGCGGTGGCCGACGACATGGTGAGCTATCTGCGCGAGCTCGGCGGTCTGCACACGCTGGAGGATTTCGCAGGCACGGCGGGCGAGTATGTGACGCCGATCAAGACCGATTTTCGCGGGCGGACTGTTTACGAGTGTCCGCCGAACGGGCAGGGCATCGTCGCATTGATGATTCTCAATATCCTGTCACGCTTCAAGCCGAAGCCCGATCCGCTCGACATCGACAATCTTTTTATCGAGGTCGAGGCGACACGGCTGGCTTATGCCGCGCGCGACCAGTTCCTTGCCGATCCGAATATGTCGGGCGTGCCGGTGGATTATCTTCTGTCGGACGCCGTGGCCGACAAGCTCGCCGCGCAGATCGACTTGAAGAAGGCGATCAAGCCGATTCCGCCGCTCGAGGGGGCCGAGCACCGCGATACGGTTTACATCGCGGTGGTCGACGAGAAACGCAATTGCGCCAGCTTCATCAATTCGCTGTTCGCGCCTTATGGCACCGGATTGATGGCGCCGAAATCCGGCGTGCTGTTTCACAATCGCGGAACAGGATTTGTCCTCAAGCCGGGTCATCCCAACGTCATCGCGCCGCGCAAGCGGCCGCTGCATACCATCATTCCGGGTATGGTCACGGAAAACGGCCGGGTGTCGCTGACCTTCGGCGTGATGGGTGGCCATTATCAGGCGATGGGCCACGCCTATTTCCTGTCCAAGCTCTACGACCACCATCTCGATCTGCAAACCGCGATCGACCTGCCGCGGCTGTTTCCGCTGCCCGGCACGGCCGCTGTTGAGATGGAGGGGCGCTTGCGCGATACCGTTGGGCCTGAACTGATCAAGCGCGGCTTTACGGTGCAGCCGCCGGAGCGCGCCATCGGCGGCGCGCAGGCCGTTGCGATCGATTGGGACAATGGCACGCTGATCGGTGGCTCAGATCACCGCAAGGATGGTTTCGCGCTCGGCTACTAGGGGCTGTTTCAACAGCGTTGAATCAGCCTGCCAGCTCGGTCTTCTGCTTGAGCATGATCTTATCCGAAAACCGGCTCCCACTTTTCGGGATCATACTCTCACTCGTGACGATGCATGATCGAGGCATGCTTGGTGTCGCGCATGGTCGCGTAGATCAGGAGCGACAGGAAGATGATCCCGGCCAGATAGTAGAAAAACCATTCCTCGTGGCCGAGGCTCTTGAAATAGAGCGCGATGACGGGCGCTGTGCCGCCGAAGATCGACACCGTCAGCGCGTAGGGCACGCCGACGCCCATGGCGCGCACATTGGTCGGAAACAGCTCCGCCTTCACGACCGCGTTGATCGAGGTGTAGCCGGCGGTGAAAATCCACGCTCCGCAGATCAGAAGAAACGCGGTGAAGGCCGACTTGGTGCCTTGCAGCGCGGTCAGCAGCGGCACCGTCGCGAGCGTGCCGGCCACGCCGAAGAAGATCAACAGCGGCTTGCGGCCGATGCGGTCGGAGATCGCGCCATAGATCGGTTGAAGGACGACGGCGAACACCAGGGTACAGAAAATGACGATGGTTGTCGTGGTGGCATCGAGGCCGACCGACAGCCGCACGAATGTCTGCATATAGGTGGTGAAGGTATAGAACGCAGCTGTGCCGCCTGCGGTCAGGCCCACCACGAGCAGAAGCTCGCGTGGAAAATTGAACAGCTGGCGCAGGTTTCCGCGCTTCACGCCCTGTTTTTCGGCTGCCTTGAAAGCATCGGTTTCGTGCAGGTCGCGTCGCATGATGGCGGCGAAGATCGCCAGCAACGCGCCGATGACGAACGGAATTCGCCAGCCCCAGGCTTTGAGTTCGGCTTCGGTCAGAAACACATTTTGCAGGAGAAGCAGCACGATGATCGCGGTCAGCTGTCCGCCGATCAGCGTGACGTATTGGAAGCTGGAATAGAAGCCGCGATGTTTCTCGTCGGCGACTTCGGAAAGGTAGGTGGCGCTGGTGCCGTATTCGCCGCCGAGGCTGAGGCCCTCGATCACGCGCGCAATCGCCAGCATCACGGGCGCCAGAAATCCAATGGTCGCGTAGGTGGGAGTCACGGCGATGATGAGCGAGCCGATGCACATGCAGACCACCGACAGCGTCAGTGACATCTTGCGGCCGTAACGATCGGCGAGATAACCGAACAGCCAGCCACCGAGCGGGCGCATCAGGAAGGTCGCGGCGAACAGCACCGCCGCGTTGAGCTGCTGGACCACAGGATCGCTTTGCGGGAAGAACGCCGGCGCGAAATACAGCGCGAACGCCGTATAGGCATAAAAATCGTACCATTCGACAAGATTGCCGATCGAGCCGATGAAGATCAGCCTGATTCGGCGGCGGGCGTCGTCGAAGTGCAGGTGATCGTCGGTCGCTACGGTCATGGCTGGTTCTTTCGAAATGAAAGTGGACAGATTGTCGCGGGATGCTTGCCCACCGGCCGGGCGAGAGTCAATGAGCAACGCGATACCGCTCTCAGCCATGTCTCTGGAACCTCGGAGCGCGCGTTGCACGCGCGCCCCGTCTTCAAAAGCAATCCTACTTTTTTTCTTCCGGTGCCGGGGCTGGTGTCGAGGTTGCGGGGCCTTCGCCGACGATCAGGATCACCGCGTCTTCATCCTTGGCGCCGTCCCAATGCACCTGCTTGCCGTAGTGGGTGACAAAGCTTCCCGGCTTCATCGGGACGGTGCCGTTCTCAGGATCGAACTTGTTGCCCGAGCCGACATACCATGTGCCGGACAGGACCGTGATGAAGCGGTCGTTGGGGTGGGAGTGCGGACGGCTGAAATGATTGCCCTTGGTCCACTTGCTCATCACGATATAGGGGCCCGGCTTGTCGGGATCGCCCATCAGCACCGCATTCTGGATGCCTCGGGGATCGGGAGCTCCCCACGGAATCTGATCCGGCGTCTTGACGACGACAGCGGACGGATTGAGTTCGACGGCCTTGGTCGACGCAACGGCTATTGCGCCGGCGCAAACGGCGCCGAGAACGAGCGATATTGCAGTGCGGTTTTTCATCGGTTTCTCCCAGTGACGCTCCCTTGTGATGAGAGCTTGCGGGGAGGCTACCGGATTTGTGGCCAATAAGAAGGTCTATGGCATACGCAAAAATATGAGGTCGCTGACCTCCCGGCGCGTTTCAGGAATTTTTCTGCGGAGGCCAGGTCTGTAAAACCATATCGGCGATTTTTCGCAAATCATCACGGCTTGCGCCGCCGGTCGCTTGCACCGCCATGCCTTGCAGAACAACGGAAAGGTAACGCGCAAGGTCGTCCGGATCGGAGCCCGGCGGCAGATCATTGTCCGCAAGCGCCTGACGAAAACGTACGCGCAGATCTTGCTCGCCTTTGTTGCGCCGGGCCAGCAGTTCATCCTTGACCGACTGCGCCGTGTCGCTGCAGGTCAGCGCTCCCTGTACCGCAAGACAGCCTGAGGGATGGGCCGGGTCGGTCGCGGCATCGACGGCGCCGTAGAGCAATTGCGAGACCACCTCCCACACGGTCTTTTGCTGGAGCGCGATGCGGATATAACCGCCTGGACCATCGACATATTTGTCCAGCGCTTTCCGGAACAGTTCTTCCTTGTTGCCGAAAGCGGCATACAAAGAGGGCCGTGTAATGCCCATCGCTGCAGTCAGATCGGCAATCGACGTGCCTTCATAACCCTTGCTCCAGAAAACGTGGAGAGCGTCGTCGAGGGCTTCATCGATATCGAATTCGCGGGGGCGTCCCATCGCCATGCGGGCGGGTCCTGTGACTTTTGTACTCCGCGTTAAATAAGTCCCTTGACAAGGGAAGTCCAGCGGATATTTATACCGACCGTTACAGATGTGTGCGCCGCAGCGTAAGTGAGTATAATCCGGATTCGGATGCCGCGCTATGGGTGGCTCTAACAGTCTGTATCAAAAGGTATTTTTTGCTATGACAAGTGGGGTCCGGTCATGAAAATCAATCTGAACAAACAACGCTTGCTGCTTGCGGGAGCGTTGGTGATCGTGGCGGCCACTGGCGCGGCGGTTTTTTCATGGTCGGGCAGCCACGCGCAGGCGGACTCAGCCACGGCAGCGCCCGCGCCGGTCCCGGCCTCTGTCGCGACCGTGGAAGAGCGCGACGCCACGATGTGGGATGAGTTTTCCGGCCGCCTCGAAGCTATCGAGCAGGTCGAGGTCCGCTCGCGTGTCGCCGGCGCCATCAAGGAAATTCGTTTCCGCGAAGGCGCGATGGTGCAGAAGGACGATGTGCTGGTCGTGATCGATCCCGATCTGTATGCCGCCGATGTCGCGCGTGCCGAAGCTCAGGTCGCCGCCGCGCAATCGCGGCTGGTCTTCACCAAGGCGGACTACGAACGCGGTGCACAGTTGACCGGTTCGCAGACGATTTCGCTGCGCGATCAGGACAACCGGATCAACGCCTATCGCGAAGCGGATGCAAATCTGAAGGCCGCGGAGGCCGCGCTGAAAACCGCGCAGCTCAATCTCGGCTACACCGAAGTGCGTGCGCCCGTGACCGGCCGCGTCGGCAAGCGCGAGATCACGGTTGGCAATCTGATCGCCGCCGGTCCCGGCTCGCCGCTGCTGACGACGATTGTTTCCACGTCGCCGATTTATGCCAGCTTCAACGCTGATGAGGGCGTGGTGATGCGGGCGCTTGCCGCGCTCGGCGATGATGCCGCCGCCAAGCAGACCGGCCGCATCCCGGTCAAGATGGGCACCTCGACCAGCGACGGCACGCCGTATGAGGGCCGCATGCAGCTCATCGACAATCAGGTGGATCCGCGTTCGGGCACCGTGCGCGTGCGCGCGCAGTTCGACAACGCTGACGGGCGCCTGATTCCGGGGCAGTTCGTCCGCCTCTTGATGGGCCAGCCGCGCACCGAGCGCGCCATGACCATCAGCGAGCGCGCGGTCGGCACCGATCAGAACAAGAAATACGTGATGGTCGTGGGCGATAACAACAAAGCTGAATACCGGGAAGTCGGTCTCGGCGCTTCCGTCGATGGACAGCGCGTGGTGTCGAGCGGCCTGAAAGCGGGCGAGCGCATCGTCGTGAAGGGTTTGCAGCGGGTGCGCCCGGGTGCATCGGTCGCGCCGCAGACTGTCGCGATGGATGCGAACTAGGAATTCGCCGGCTCGATCTTGAAAGTTTGACTCGGTCGTCATGACCGGGCGTGTCCCGGCCATCCACGTCTTCTTTGCGAAAGCATTGTCAGGACGCGGATGCCCGGGACAAGCGCGGGCATGACGGGTGGAAATGAATTCTCTTCGCCTCAGGACAGCGGGCGGCAGAATGGGAACGTATTATGAATATTTCAAAATTCTTTATCGACCGGCCGATTTTCGCGGGCGTGCTGTCGGCGCTGATTTTCCTCGCGGGTCTGCTGTCGTTGCCCGCGCTGCCGATCTCCGAATATCCGGAGGTCGCCCCGCCCGTCGTCACGGTTCGCGCGCAATATCCCGGCGCCAATCCCAAGGTGATCGCCGAGTCGGTGGCGATGCCCATTGAGGAGCAGATCAACGGCGTCGAGAACATGCTTTATATGAGCAGTCAGGCGACCTCCGATGGCAATTTGACGCTGAATGTCACCTTCCGCCTCGGCACCAATCCCGACCTCGCACAGCAAATGGTGCAGAACCGCGTCTCGCAGGCGGAGCCGCGTTTGCCCGAAGTGACGCGACAGCTTGGCGTGACCACCGTGAAAAGCTCACCGGACATCACGCTGGTGGTCCATCTGTTGTCACCGAACGATCGCTACGACATGACGTATTTGCGCAATTTCGCATTGATCAACGTCAAGGATCGCCTCGCACGCATCCAGGGCGTCGGTCAGGTCCAGATGTGGGGCGCGGGCGACTACTCGATGCGCATCTGGCTTGATCCGCAGAAGGTCGCGGAGCGCGGCCTGTCGCCGGGCGACGTGGTGCGCGAGATCATGGCGCAGAACGTCGAAGCCGCGGCCGGCACCGTCGGCGCTTCTCCAAATCTGCCCGATGTGGAATTGCAGATTCCGGTCAACGCGCAGGGCCGTCTCAACACCGAGGAGCAGTTCGGCGATATCGTCGTCAAAACCGGCCAGAACGGGGAGATCACGCGCCTGCGCGACATCGCCCGCATCGAACTCGGCGCATCGGAATATGCGCTACGCTCGCTGCTCGACAATAAATCAGCGGTTGGCATCGGCATCTTTCAGTCGCCCGGCTCCAACGCGCTGAACATCGCCAACGAAGTCCACAAGACGATGGCGGAGATCAAGCAGAACATGCCGGACGGCGTGGATTACCGCATCGCCTACGATCCGACGCGCTTCGTGCGCGCGTCGATTGAGGCTGTGGTGCACACCCTGCTGGAAGCCATCGCGCTGGTGGTGCTGGTGGTGATCCTCTTCCTGCAAACCTGGCGCGCCTCCATCATTCCGCTGGTCGCGGTCCCGGTCTCGGTGGTCGGCACCTTCGCGGTGATGTTCCTGCTCGGCTCCTCGATCAATGCGCTCAGCCTGTTCGGTCTCGTGCTCGCCATCGGCATCGTGGTGGATTACGCCATCGTGGTCGTCGAGAACGTCGAGCGCAACATCGAACGGGGCCTGACGCCACGCGAGGCGACTTATCGTGCGATGCGCGAAGTGTCCGGCCCGATCGTCGCCATCGCGCTGGTGCTGCTCGCGGTGTTCGTGCCGCTGGCGTTCATCAGCGGTCTCACCGGCCAGTTCTACAAGCAGTTCGCCATGACGATTGCGATCTCGACGGTGATCTCCGCGATCAACTCGTTGACGCTGTCGCCTGCGCTCGCCGCCCTGCTGCTCAAGGGTCACGATCAGCCCAAAGATGCGCTCAGCCGCGGCATGGACAAGGCATTCGGATGGTTCTTCCGGCGCTTCAATAAAGTCTTCAACCGCGGATCGGAGGCCTATAGCGTCGGCGTCAAGCGCGTGATCTCGCGCAAGGCGCTTGTCCTGGGCGTGTATGCCGCGCTGCTGCTGACGACATTCGGTTTGTTCAAGATCGTGCCCGGCGGCTTCGTGCCCGGTCAGGACAAGCAATATCTGATCGGCTTTGCCCAGCTTCAGGATGGCGCGACGCTGGATCGCACCGAAGACGTGATCCGGCGCATGTCGGACATCGCGAAGAAAACACCCGGCGTCGAAAACGCGGTGGCGTTCCCCGGCCTGTCGATCAACGGCTTCACCAACTCGTCGAGCGCGGGCATTGTGTTCTCTGTGCTCAAGCCTTTCGAGGAGCGCAAGGATCCCTCGCTCAGCGCGGTCGCCATCGCCGCCGAGTTGAACAAACAATACGCATCGCAGATCCAGGACGCATTCGTCGCCATGCTGCCGCCGCCGCCGGTCAACGGCCTCGGCACGACGGGCGGCTTCAAGCTCGAACTCGAGGATCGTGCGGGTCTCGGCTACGAGGCGCTGGACGACGCCAAGAAGGCATTCATGGCCAAGGCGGCCGAGGCGCCCGAGATCATGGGACTGTTCACAAGCTACCAGATAAACGTGCCGCAGCTTTATGCGGATATCGACCGCACCCGCGCGCGGCAGCTCGACGTCCCCGTCACCAGCGTGTTCGAGACGATGCAGGTCTATCTCGGTTCGCTCTATGTGAACGACTTCAACAAATTCGGGCGAACCTATTCCGTGCGCGTGCAGGCGGATGCGAAATTCCGCGCGCGCCAGGACGACATCGGTCAGTTGAAGGTTCGCTCCAATTCAGGCGAAATGATCCCGCTGTCGGTGCTGCTCAAGGTCAAGACCAGTGCGGGACCGGAAAGCGCCATGCGCTACAACGGGTTTCTGTCGGCTGACATCAACGGCAATACCGCACAGGGCTATTCAACCGGTCAGTCGCAGGCTGCCGTCGCACGTATCGCGGACGAAGTCTTGCCGAAAGGCATCAGCTATGAGTGGACCGATCTCACCTATCAGGAGATCATCGCGGGAAACACTTCGCTCTATGTCTTTCCCATTGTGATCCTGCTGGTGTTCCTGGTGCTGGCCGCGCAATATGAAAGCCTCACTTTGCCCCTTGCCATCATCATGATCGTGCCGATGGGCCTGCTTGCCGCGATATTCGGCGTCTGGATCACCGGCAGCGATAATAACGTCTTCACCCAGATCGGCCTGTTCGTGCTGGTTGGGTTGTCGGCGAAGAACGCGATTCTGATCGTGGAGTTCGCGCGCGAACTTGAATTCGCCGGACGGACCCCCATCGCCGCGGCCATCGAAGCCAGCCGGTTGCGTCTACGTCCGATCCTGATGACGTCGATGGCCTTCATCATGGGTGTGGTGCCGCTGGTGACCTCCACGGGCGCGGGCGCGGAAATGCGCCATGCCATGGGTGTCGCGGTGTTCTCCGGCATGATCGGCGTGACGGCGTTCGGCATCTTCTTCACACCGGTGTTCTATGTCGTGTTGCGTGGGCTCACCGGCAATCGCCCGCTGACACAGCACGGCGAATCCACGGTTCTTGAGGATGCCGTGCCGTCGCACTGACAGGATCGAACTGATAGGATGCTCCCGGAACGCTGCGGCTCGTCCGGCGTTGTTGCGTTCTAACCCGGAGTATCCCGTCATGAAGGCCTTTCGCCCGATATTGATGGTTAGTGTTTTGGCGGCGGGAGGGTTTTTGACGCTCGCGCCCGCCTTCGCGGTTCCGCCGACCGCGCAGTTCAATGCCGGATATGAACGCCGGTTGAAAGAATCGCGACAATACCCTCATCATTATTCTTCGCCAGCGCGCCCTGATCGCGTGCGCCGCGGACACCGGCATTGGTATAGATGAGCCGTCATTAACGGAGCGAACCTCATGACCACGCATTTTTCGTGGCGCCTGCCTCTTTCACTGCGCTTGCTTGCGGCGATGATCGCTCTTGCGCCTGTTGCCTTGTCGCTTCCCGCGTCCGCGCAGGTCGGCGCGCCGACGGCCGGCACCGCATCCGCGACCGATGATAACGCGCTCATCCTGACCGTCTTCCTCAAGCACGACCAGTCGCGCCCGCTCGGCGAACTCAACGCGCAGCTTGAGAAGCAGGGTTTTTACAAGGCGTTTCCGCCGGCGGGTATCGAGGTGTTGAGCTGGAATGTGGTGATGGGCATCGGACAAATCATCGTGCTGAAACTGCCGGCTACCCGCATCCGCGAAATCAACCGCGTTCTTGAAGACACCGCGTGGGGCGTTTACCGCACCGAGTTTTTTCCGACCTATGATTACAAGGCAGTTGGGCTGGGGCAGCACGAAAAAGCGCTGAAGCCTTGATCTGAGATGTCAGGGTGCGGGTTCGCACGCGGGAATGTGGGTTTCCCGCAAGGCTTTTTCTTGCAGCAGGATATGGCCAGCAATCGCCCGGGCGTAGCGGGCGAGGTCGCCGACGCCCATCAGTTCGCCGAAGGTGGCGCGCGCCAGCGGTCCGGCTATATATAAAGAGTTGCTGACGCCTTCATTGCTGATCGCGCGGCCATCATCATCGACCGCGATACCGAGTTTGAGTGAATCGGGGCGGGCAAGTCCTGCGGCTTTCATCTGCGCCAGCAACGGATCGTGATCGAACACGGTGCCGTGCGCGGGCCCCGTGGCGAGAATCACCGCATCGAACGATTGCTCTTTCCATTCGCGGCTGTAGCGCGCGCGCAATTCCAACGGAATTTTCTTGTCCCGCGATGCGCCCGCGCGGACCGATGCCGCGCGAAGAACCAGCGTTCCCTCCGCGATGCGCCGCTCCAAAACCTCATGCACCTGTGGCGCTGTTCTAAAGCGATGTGTATCCCAGAACGGTCGCAAATGGCGCAGCAATCGCTCGCGCTGTTCATAAGGCAGAGCGCGCCAGATATTCTGTCCCTGAAAGCGGACCTGATCGATCACCGCCTGCCATGGCTGCCCGTCTTGCGCCGCATCGTGGATCGTTCCGCGAATACGCGCGAGCAAATCCAGCGCAGTGCGCGGCGGAGGGGGTTGCAGAAAATCGCCGTAAACATCGGCGACATCGCGGGTATGCGGCTGTGAGCGCAGCCCACGGCGCGAGATTGCGAGGATAGTGCCGCGATGCCCCAGCCTGTCGAGCGAAGCGACGGTGTCGGCCATGGTCAGCCCGGTTCCAACGATCAGCACCTCATCGTTTTGTCCGATGGATTCCAGCGCGTCCGCACGCCATGGGTCGGCGAAAAACCGCTGATGCGCGTGCAGAGTTGCAAGGGAGGCGGGTGTGTCCGGCGGCGTATGGCATACCGCGAGAACCGCGATGTCAGCGCCGATGACGTCACCATTGGCGCACCGGATACGCCAGCCATTCCCGTGCCGCTCCAGCGCGACTGCCTTGCTCTTGATATGCGTGAGTGCACTGCCGAGGGATTTGATCTGGCTTTTCACGTAGTCGCCGAAGGCGCGCCGCGTCGGATAAAGCCGTTCAGCATCGATTTTCGCCGCGGGGTCGGCGGCGAGATAATCCTGCGCCATCAGCCAGTCATGGAAGTGGGTCTCGTGATCGGCGCCGATGTTCATGCGCGTCGCGGGCACGTTGATGCGGTGAGAGGGATCGCTCGTCGCATAAGCGAGCCCGCGTCCGATCTCCTCGTGCGGCTCGATCATCACGATGTGCTGCGCGCCGGGCGCCGCATCGTGCAGATGCCAGGCCACGGACGCTCCGGAAAATCCGCCGCCGATGATGGCGACGACTTGATGCGGCGTCCGTGTTCGGCCGCGTTTTTCCGTCATACGCGAGGAGAGCCGGTCTGATGGATGGTCATGCGCCTGACTATTATTGATGCCCTTCGATTTGATGCGGGACATAGTGAGATTCCAGCGCGGCGATTTCCTCACTCGTCAGACCGAGCGACAGCGCGGCGATCGCATCGGTCAAATGATTCGGCTTGGCCACCCCGATGATCGGCGCGGTCACTTCGGGTTTTTGCGTCACCCACGCCAGCGCAACCTGCGCGCGGGGCACGCCGCGCTCCTTGGCGATGCGCGCGACTTCGCCGACAATGCGCCGGTCGGCATCGGCTGTCGTCTTGTAAAGTTTTTTCAGGATTTCATCTGTGTCCTGCCTGTGGCTGGTCTCGTCCCAGTCGCGGGTCAGGCGGCCGCGCGCCAGCGGGCTCCACGGCACCACCGCGATGTTCTGGTCGTGGCACAAGGGCAGCATCTCGCGCTCTTCCTCACGATAAAGCAGATTGAGGTGATCCTGCATGCTGACGAATTCGGTCCAGCCGTTGAGGCGTGAGGTGTAGAGCGCCTTGGAGAATTGCCAGGCATACATGGATGAGGCGCCGATATAGCGGGCCTTGCCCGCTTTCACCACATCGTGCAACGCCTCCATGGTTTCCTCGATCGGCGTCTCATAGTCCCAGCGGTGAATCTGATAGAGGTCGACATAATCCGTGCCGAGCCGGCGCAGGCTGTTGTCGATTTCCGCGAGGATCGCCTTGCGCGAGAGACCCACGCCGTGCGGGCCCGGCCGCATCCTGTTGAAGACTTTGGTGGCGATCACGACGTCGTCGCGCTTGGTGAAATCCTTCAGCGCGCGGCCGACGATCTCTTCAGACGTGCCATCCGAATAGGTGTTGGCGGTATCGAACACATTGATGCCGGCGTCGAGGGCCTGTTTGATAAGAGGACGGCTGGCATCTTCCGGGAGCGTCCATGCATGGGTGCCGCGATCCGGAACGCCATAGGTCATGCAGCCGAGCCAGAGTCGGGAGACTTTGAGCCCGGTATTTCCAAAATTGACGTAGTCCATGTATGCCTCGGAATGTCTTGAGAATGTCTTGAGAACATCTTGGCAGAGCGATGCAATGCCGGGGCGGGCGGCGGCATCGCGCGATAGCAAGCCTCCGGGATAAATATCCTACACCATAATATCCGCTTGTCGCGCGAACGCGTACGGAATGGCTGGAATGCGTTTGCATGGCGTATGTTCGCTTGACAGCTTTTTCATGTATCGCGCCGCCATCAAAAGATGGAAGCGAGCGTGTTGTTTTGATCGGCAGGAGGGCCATCTAGGGCAGGCAGACATTCACCTCTATGCGAGACGAGGCGCGGCCGTGATTTTGGCCGCCAGGTTTTGTCTGGACTGACTCATGCGGAGAAGAAATATGTCGATTTGGTTCATTACAGGCGTCAGCAGCGGTTTCGGGCGTGCGCTGGCGGAGACTCTTTTGAAGAGGGGCGACAAGGTTGCAGGGACCGTTCGCAACGCGGAGGCGAAAGCTGCGTTCGAGAAGCTCAAACCCGGCCATGCTTACGGCGTGCTGATGGATGTCACCGACGAGGGCGCGGTGAAGCGCGGCGTCGCGGAGATCGAGGATAAATTCGGGCCGATCGATGTGGCGGTCAACAATGCGGGCTACGGCCTGGAAGGCGCCGTCGAGGAGGTGACGCTGGCGCAGGTCCGCCAGCAATTCGAGGTCAATGTGTTCGGCGTCGTCGCTGTCATTCAGGCGGTCTTGCCTTTCATGCGCAAGCGCCGCGCCGGTCACATCGTCAACATCGCCTCGATGGGCGGCCTCGCCGCATTCCCCGGCGTTGGCATCTATAACGGCAGCAAATTCGCGCTGGAGGGAATTTCCGAAGCTCTGGCGAAAGAGGTCAAGCACCTCGGCATCAAGGTGACGATCATCGAGCCCGGTTCGTTCCGCACCGATTGGGCCGGCCGCTCGATGGCGCACACGCAGACGCCGATTGCCGACTACGAGCAAAGTGCTGGCGCTTACCGCAAATCGCTTGTCGAGCGCAACGGCCGGCAGAAGGGCGATCCGCATAAAGCTGCGGAGGCGATCATCCTCGCGGTGGAATCGCCGGAACCGCCGCTCCATCTGTTGCTCGGTCACGATGCGCTGAATTTCGTCGGCGCGAAGCTTGGCGCGTTGCAGGCGGAAATTCTGAAATGGGCGCCGGTCTCGGCCGACACCAATTTCCCGGAGTAATTCGGTCGCTCACATACTGATTCCTTGCGTCATGGCCGGGCTCGTCCCGGCCATCCACGTCTTTGCGTTAAGGTACAACAAGACGTGGATGCCCGGCACAAGGCCGGGCATGACGGTATTTTCCACGCCTTCTCTTGCCGTTACGCGACGTCTGCCGCCTCATCGATGACGTTGTAAACCTCATCGAGATCGCTCTTTGTCACGCAATAAGGCGGCATCACATAGATGGTATTGCCGAGCGGGCGCAGCAGCACATCACGGCTTGCGAAGAATGCCTGAAGCCTGGGGCCGATATTTGCAAGATAGCCTGCATCGTCTGCCTTCAAGTCGAGCGCGGTGATCGTTCCCGTGCGGCGGACATCCGTGAAACGTTTGTCATCGCGAAATCGGGCGACGGCGCTCTCCTGCATCGTGACGAGGTCGGCCAGACGCCACTGCGTGTTCTCGTCGTCCCACAGTTTCAGATTGGCCGCCGCAGCAGCGCAGGCGACGGGATTGGCGGTGTAGGAACTGGAGTGAAAGAAGGTCTTGCTGCGGTCCCTCGAATAATGCGCGGCGTAAATTTCTTCTGTGCATAGCGTCACCGCGAGCGGCAGTGCCCCGCCGGTAAGGCCCTTAGAATAGCAGGCGATATCCGGTGCGACCCCCGCTTGTTCGCACGCGAAGAGCGTGCCGGTGCGGCCCCAGCCCGTCATCACTTCGTCGGCGATGAAAAACACGTCATGCGCGTCGCAGATGCGCTTCATTTCCGTCAGCACGGACGGCGGATACATCAGCATGCCGCCGGCGCCGAGCACCAGCGGTTCGACGATGAAGGCCGCGGGCCTGTCGCTCCGGCATGTCGCCTCCAGCGAGTCGAAGGTCGTCTGTTCGCTTCCCGGATGCGGAAAGGGCACGCGGCTCACGTCGAACAGCAGCGGCTGATAGGCGGCATTGTAAACACCGCGTGCGCCGACCGACATCGTGCCTACGGTATCGCCGTGATAAGAATGCTCCATCACCACGATGCGCGAGCGCGGCGCGCCGATATTGTGCCAGTAGCCGAGCGCCATTTTCAGCGCGACCTCGACGCTGGTCGAGCCGCTGTCGGAAAAGAACACGTGCTTGAGGTTCGGCGGCACCAGTTTCAAAAGCCGCGCAGCGACATCCTCGGCGGCCTGATGCGTCTGTCCGGCGAAAATGATCTGGTTGAGGCTTTCCGCCTGTGTCTGTATCGCGCGCACGATATCGGGATGACAATGCCCGTGCGTCACAACCCACCATGACGAGATCGCGTCAATGATGCGCCGGCCATCGGGCGTATAGAGATACGCGCCTTGCGCGCGCGCGATCATGGTCATCGAATCGTGCAGCGCGTGCTGGGTGAAGGGATGCCAGATCGGGGAGCCAGCGGATTCGGTCATGCGAAATCGCCCGCGTTGAATGCGCTGGCGAAGGCGGTGCGCAGGGTGCCCTGCGATAGCGGCGATACAAATGGCAGGCGTCCGAGGCGTTTCACCTGACCCATTTCGCAAATAATGGTTTCGCTATCGACGTTCTCATCACCGACAAAAGCGACGCCGAGAATGTCGAGGTCGCGTTTTCTCAAGGCCTCGATGGATAACAGGGAGTGATTGATGGTGCCGAGCGCGGTGCGCGCGCATAGCACCACCGGAAATCGCCAACGCGCGAACAGGTCGATGTTCAACGCGGTGCGGGTAAGGGGCACCATCAACCCGCCCGCGCCTTCGATCACCAGTGGCTGGATTGTATTCGGCGGATCCAGCGCGGCAAGGTCGATGCGCACGCCGTCGCGCTCGGCGGCGTAATG
>DASWQB010000366.1:0-5597 GCA_036398335.1 Afipia sp.
GTGACTTCGCGGCCCGGCGTGCGCGCGGCTGTCGTTTCGATCTCGCGCACAAAGGCGCGGGCGAAACGCTCTTGGTCAATTTCGCTGTGGCGGACATGGCTGTTGAAGTCGCAATACGGGCATTTCGACAGGCAGAATGGCCAGTGCACATAAACGCCGAACGCGTCTTTGCTGTCAGCGCTCAAGGCACATCTCCGCGAGTGTCACGAAGGCCTTGGCGCGGTGGGAAAGACCCATGCCGTGCGGCGGCAGACCATGCTTCTCGATGCTGGTCATCTCGCCGAAGGTGCGGGTGTGACCGTCCGGCAGGAACGCCGGATCGTAGCCGAAGCCTGCGGTCCCGCGCGGCGGCCAGACCAGTTGGCCATCGACCCGCGCTTCCACGTCTTCAAGATGATCGTCGGGCCACGCCACGCATAAAGCCGAGACGAAATGCGCCTTGCGCTGTGAGGGCTGCGTTGCACCGTGTTCCTGCATGAGGCGCTCGATCCGCGTCATCGCACCGGCGAAATCCTTTGTGGGACCGGCCCAGCGCGCCGAATGGATTCCCGGCTGACCGCCCAGCGCATCGACCACCAGACCCGAATCATCCGCGAATGCGGGCAGATTGGTCGCTTTGGACGCGGCGACGGCCTTGATCCGCGCATTGGCCTGAAAGGTCGTGCCGGTTTCCTCTGGCTCCGGCAGGCCAAGCTCGCCCGCCGACACCGCGTCGATACCGTAGGGCGCAAGCAATTCGCGCATCTCGGCGAGCTTGCCGGGATTGTGGGTCGCGATCACGAGACGGCCGGTGATTCGGCGGTGCGCGCTCATTGCGGAATCATAGCTGTCATAGAGAGCGACGACGAGGGCAAATCATGCCATCGCGATCTTCTGAAGCTCGACCAGCCGCGCGATGCCGGTGTTTGCCAGCGCCATCAGCGACAGGAACTCGGCCTGCGAGAACGGTGTTTTCTCGGCGGTGCACTGCACCTCGACGATGCGCCCGTCGCCGGTCATGACGAAATTGGCGTCGGTCTCAGCTTCCGAATCCTCGGCGTAATCCAGATCGAGCACCGGCGTGCCGTTGTAGATGCCGCAGGAGATCGCGGCGACGTTGTCGCGCAGAACCTCGCCGCCCTTGAGCATGTTGCGGGCTTTCATCCAGGCCACGCAATCGGCGAGCGCGACCCATGCGCCGGTGATGGACGCGGTGCGGGTGCCGCCGTCGGCCTGGATGACATCACAGTCCACCGTGATCTGGCGCTCGCCGAGCGCCACGAGGTCCACCGTGGTGCGCAAGGAACGGCCGATCAGCCGCTGGATTTCTACCGTGCGCCCGCTTTGCTTGCCGGCCGAGGCCTCGCGGCGCATGCGCTCATGGGTGGCGCGCGGCAGCATGCCGTATTCTGCGGTAACCCAACCGCGGCCCTGTCCCTTGAGCCACGGCGGCAGCCGGTCTTCCAGTGTGGCGGTGACCAGCACATGGGTGTCGCCGAACTTCACCATGCAGGAACCTTCGGCATATTTGACCACGCCGCGTTCCAGCGACACGGGGCGCAGTTCGTCGGGCGCGCGACGGCTTGGCCGCATGAAAATCCTCCTGAAACTTGGGAAACGTCGATTTGGCGCTGCTTTTAGGGGGTTGGAGCGGGTGCGGCAAGTGCCATGCGGGCACGTTATCCCAGTCGTCATTGCGAGGAGCGTCTGCGGCGAAGCAATCCAGTTCTTGCATTTTCAAAGAGTGGATTGCTTCGCTTCGCTCGCAATGATGCTGAACTTGCAGAATGCTGCTTGTCATGGCCCCGACCTATGGACAATTGTAGCGCGAACAACCGTTTGGAGCCCGATTTGGCCCACCACGATCCGATCAGCCATCTCATCACGCCGACTGCCGGGCTGGCGCAGCTCAACGAGCGCTCGCGCGATATTTTTCGCCAGATCGTGGAAAGCTATCTGGCGACCGGTGAGCCGGTCGGCTCTCGCAACATTTCGCGCCTGATCTCGGTGCCGCTGTCGCCCGCCTCGGTGCGCAACGTGATGTCGGATCTCGAGCAGCTCGGGCTGATCTATGCGCCGCACACGTCGGCGGGACGTTTACCGACCGAACTCGGCCTGAGATTTTTCGTCGATGCCCTGATGCAGGTCGGCGATCTGACCGAGCCCGAGCGGCAATCGATCCAGACCCAGCTCGCCTCGGTCGGCAAGGGCCAGTCCGTGGAGGCTGCGCTCAGCGAAGCGTTGACCCGGCTGTCGGGCCTGACACGGGCGGCGGCGGTGGTGCTGACCGCAAAATCAAACGCGCGGTTGAAACACATCGAATTCGTCAGATTGGAGCCCGAACAGGCGCTGGTGGTGCTGGTGGCCGAGGACGGCCAAGTCGAGAACCGCGTGCTGGCGCTACCGCCCGGCGTTCCGACATCGGCGCTGACCGAGGCCTCGAATTTCCTCAACGCCCGCATTCGCGGCCGCACGCTGGTCGAGGCGCGGGGTGAACTGGAGGCCGCGCTGCAACAGAGCCGCAGCGAACTCGATCAGCTCACACAGAAGGTTATCGCGGCGGGAATCGCGAGCTGGTCCGGCGGCGCCAATGACGAGCGGCAACTCATCGTGCGCGGCCATGCCAATCTGCTGGAAGACCTTCATGCCATGGAGGATCTGGAGCGGGTACGTTTGCTGTTCGACGATCTGGAAACCAAAAAGGGCGTCATCGACCTGCTCGGGCTTGCCGAGCGCGCCGACGGCGTTCGGATTTTTATCGGCTCGGAGAACAAGCTGTTTTCGCTGTCGGGTTCCTCGACCATCATCTCGCCCTATCGCGACGGCGCCGGTCAGATCGTCGGCGTACTCGGCGTCATCGGCCCGACACGTCTGAATTATGCGCGGGTCATCCCGATGGTCGATTATGCGGCCCGTATCGTCAGCCAGATGCTTGGCAAATAGCCCGTCGTGTTTTCGAGCGAAGTGGGACCGGTTTGTGGGAAGAAAACACGGCAATTCAAACGGATATAACTTCGCATTTGACGCATGCAAATGCCGAAAAGGCTTTGCATACGCTTGATTTTTTAAGACTAAACCACGATATGCAGGCCAGCAATTCCAGTATGGCGGGTTAGAGCGTGATGACCGATACCAACGGGCAAAAAGACAATTCCCAGAACACGGCGGAAGAGGCTGGCAGCAAGCCGGGCGAGCCGCGGGTGTCCAAGCCCTACATCATGCCGGACGATCCGGAAGAAACACCATCCGACGCACTGGTGAAGGAAGCCGCCGAGGCCAAGGACAAGATGCTTCGCACGCTGGCGGAGATGGAGAACCTTCGCAAAAGGACCCAGCGCGAAGTCGCCGACGCGCGTACCTATGGCATCGCCGGTTTTGCCCGTGACATTCTCGACATCGCCGACAATCTTCAGCGCGCTCTCGATGCGGTGCCGGCCGAAGCGAAGGCCTCCGCCGATGCCGGTCTCAAGGGGTTGATTGAAGGCGTGGAATTGACCGAGCGTTCTCTGATCAAGACACTTGAAAAGAACGGCGTGCAGAGGTTTGAGCCGATCGGCGAGAAGTTCGATCCGAACGTGCAGCAGGCGATGTACGAAGTGCCGGATTCCTCCGTCGCACCGGGCACCGTCGTGCAGGTGGTGCAGGCCGGCTATATGATCGGCGAGCGCGTGCTGCGGCCTGCGCTGGTTGCGGTCTCGAAGAACGCTCCTAAAACTGCTTAAGATCCCAGACCGCTTAAGGTGACCCCGGCGAAAGCGTAAACCGCATCGCTCTGCTGATCGCGCCCGCGTTGACGGCTAGCGCGGCCCGATGCCGTCGCGCACGGCACGAAATCTCGGAAACGCTTTGGCCCAGTCACTGCGCGGCGCGATGCCGACAACGCGCAGCGTTGTCCCGGCATTGCCGAAGCGCAGCCATTGGACAACCGTGATTGGCGTGTCGTTCTTGCCGCCGGCGGCCTCGATCCTTGTCTCAAACGCCGGTGTGCCTTCAATCCGGATCGGTTCGCTCGAGGTGATACGAGCGTCGCGCAAACCAGGAATGGTTGTCGCCACCTGTTGCGCGAAACGGCCGCGATCGTCGGGTTCCACGGTTTGGCCCTGCAATATTCCGATCATCATGTAGGGGGCGCTGCCCTGATCGTCCTCGGCGTTGCCGTCGGTCAATAACACAGCCGAACGCGGCGCGATGGTACGTATCGTCTTGAAATTGGCGAGGTCGCCCATCTTGAAATTCAACAGAGCGAGCTGTTCCTCGACCGGCACTTCGCTGCGCAGCACCGTGGTGGCGAGCATCTTGCGGATGGCGTCTTCCGAGAAGCTTTTATCGGCGCCATCGCGGACCTGAACGATGACAAAACCGGAAAATTTTTCGTTTGGCAAAATCAGCGAGTAATTGCGGACGTCGAAAATGCCGTTTTTGCCGGCCTCCACGGTGAAATAGCCCTTGCGGGTCACCGTTTCGAACGGCTCCGGCCTCGGTCCCTGGGGCGGAAGCTTGCCATCCTTTACGGCGTTCTCGACCGAGGTGAACGCGCTTTCCGGAAGTTCGCCGATGCCGACTTTCACATTCTGGTCAGCGGAGACGAAGCCCAAAAAATCGGTGGCCAGCGCGAGGCCCTCCATCGGCACGAGCCCGACCCGCAGGCCCTGCGGATAGATCGCCTCGGCGGCCCGCGCGGGGCTCACGAGCACGGTAATCGCGGCTGCGGCGAAAATGAGCGAACGTCGAAAATTTTTCATGGGGCTGCGTGAGGCTCGAATAAGGCGGTTCGATGGAGGTGCCGGCGACCGGTTGTCCCGCGTTCGATACCAGTTTTCGCGCCCGCGCGACAGGCCGGGCTGCTGGCCGCGAAAGGTCGGCCTGCGAATTCCATCCTTCGCCAGTAACCTGATGCTTTTAACCCTCGTGGACGCACGATTAACTTCAATCAACCCGGGCGCGGTCCTTGCAGGGCACACCCCCCCTCCTATATGAGGCGGAGCGTCGCAGGGTTGCGCGTTTTCGTTAGTTAGGGGGCTGGGATTCGGTGCGCCGTCAGGGCCCGCCCGGTCTGCCGCAAAAAGAAGGAATAGAGGACCATGGGAAAGGTCATTGGCATCGATCTCGGCACGACCAATTCGTGCGTCGCCGTGATGGACGGCAAGTCTCCAAAAGTTATTGAGAATTCCGAGGGCATGCGCACCACGCCGTCGATTGTCGCGTTGACCGACGATGGCGAGCGCCTTGTTGGACAGCCGGCCAAGCGCCAGGCCGTCACCAATCCGGAAAAGACCATCTTCGCGGTGAAGCGCCTGATCGGCCGCCGCTACGACGATCCGACCGTCGAAAAGGACAAGAAGCTTGTCCCTTACAAGATCGTGAAAGCTTCGAACGGCGATGCCTGGGTCGAGGCCGACGGCAAGACGTATTCGCCCTCCCAGATTTCCGCCTTCATCTTGCAAAAGATGAAGGAGACCGCGGAAGCCCATCTCGGCCAGAAGGTCGATCAGGCGGTCATTACGGTTCCCGCTTATTTCAACGACGCCCAGCGTCAGGCCACCAAGGATGCCGGCAAGATCGCCGGCCTTGAAGTGCTGCGCATCATCAACGAGCCGACCGCGGCTGCGCTCGCCTAC
>DASWQB010000367.1:0-7034 GCA_036398335.1 Afipia sp.
GCCCGCGACGAAGGCGACCTTGACCCGCGCCTCGATCAGCACCTCCTCGCCGCGCCGCACCTCCTGCGCCAGCGTCATCGACGCGCCGCGCACCTCGGCCGGCAGCGTGACGATGGTGAGGATGTCATCCATGCGCGCGGATTTCAGAAACTCGATCTGCATCGCGCGCACGACGAACGCAAAACCTTCGGCTTGGCTGCGCGCCTCTTCGAACAGCGCGCTCTGCTCCGCGCCCAGCAGCCGCAGATAATTGGTGCGGCCGCGTTCCATGTAGCGCAGATAATTGGCGTGATAGACGATCCCGGTGAAGTCGGTGTCCTCGTAATAGACGCGAACCTCCATCGCATGCTTGCCATCGCGGATCGCGCCGTCGAGATGCGGCAGATGTTTGTCGCTCATCACATTGCTCATTCGTCTTCGGGATCGAACATGCCGAATTGCGCCGGATCGCGCGAGGGTTCGGCGAGGCCCAGATGCCTGAACGCATGCGAGGTCAAAAGTCGCCCGCGCGGAGTGCGTTGCAGATAGCCGCACTGGATCAGGAACGGTTCGATGATGTCCTCGATGGCGTCGCGCGGCTCCGACAGCGCCGCCGCCAATGTCTCGACGCCGACCGGCCCGCCGCCGTAATGCAGCGCGATGGTGGTGAGATAACGCCGGTCCATCGCGTCCAGCCCCGCGCTGTCCACTTCCAGCGCGCTCAGAGCATGATCGGCGATCTTGCGGTCGATGGCGTCGGCATCAGCCGCCGAGGCAAAATCGCGCACCCGCCGCAGCAGACGCCCCGCGATGCGCGGCGTGCCCGCGCGCGCCGCGCTATCTCGTTCGCCCCGTCGCTTGTCATACCGATGCCCAGCACCCGCGCGCCGCGGGTGACGATGTGTTCAAGCTCGGCCTCGGTATAAAAATTCAGCCGCACCGGAATGCCGAAACGGTCGCGCAGCGGATTGGTCAGCAGCCCCGCGCGCGTGGTGGCGCCGACCAGCGTGAATTTGGCGAGGTCGATTTTCACCGAGCGCGCCGCCGGTCCCTCGCCGATAATAAGATCGAGCTGGAAATCCTCCATCGCCGGATAAAGCACTTCCTCGACCGCAGGACTGAGCCGGTGAATTTCGTCGATGAACAGAACGTCGCGTTCCTCAAGATTGGTCAGCAACGCGGCGAGGTCGCCAGCCTTGGCGATCACAGGACCCGAGGTGGCGCGGAAGCCAACGCCGAGTTCGCGCGCGACGATCTGCGCCAATGTCGTCTTGCCCAAACCGGGCGGGCCGACGAACAGCACGTGATCGAGCGCCTCTTTTCGTTTTCGCGCGGCCTCGATGAACACCGACAGATTTGCGCGCGCCTGCTGCTGGCCGACGAATTCAGACAGCGTTTGCGGGCGCAAGGACGTATCGCCGATGTCGTCGGCGCGGCGCTCGGGCGTGACGATGCGGGGGGTGGTCATTTCGCCAATTCCTTCAGCCCGAGGCGAATGAGCTGCGCGGTCTCGGCGTTTTCACCGGCGCTGCGCGATGCGCTGGCGATGGCGGCGGCGGCCTGCGGCGGACCATAACCGAGATTGACCAATGCCGAGATCGCATCGGTGACAGGACGCGGCGCGCGGTCTTCGTCCAGCGCGCCGGACAAATGAACCACCGCCGGATCGACACTGGCGAAAGCGGGCGTCTTGTCTTTCAGCTCGGTGACGATGCGCTCGGCCACTTTGGGGCCGACGCCGGGCGTTCGCGACACGGCCGCCTTGTCGCGCAGCGCAATGGCGTTGGCGAGATCGGTCGGAGGCAAGGTGCTGAGCACAGCGAGCGCGACCTTAGCGCCGACGCCCTGCACGGTCTGCAACAGACGAAACCATTCGCGCTCGATATCGCTGCGAAAACCGAACAGCCTGATCTGATCCTCGCGCACATAGGTCTCGATCGACAGCACCGCTGCCTCGCCGGGCGAAGGCAACGCCTGCAACGTGCGCGCCGAGCAATGCACCTGATAGCCGACGCCTTGCACATCGAGGATGACATAATCCTCGCCATAAGAATCGATGATGCCCTTGAGTTTACCGATCATGCGCCGGCCACTTTCAATCGCAGCGCAATCGACTGCCGGTGATGTGCGTGGGTGATGGCGATGGCGAGCGCGTCGGCGGCGTCCGGCGTCTTTGGATCGGCCTTCGGCAACAGCATGCCAAGCATGACCCGGATCTGGTTCTTGTCGGCGTGGCCGGTGCCGACCACGGTTTTCTTTACCTGAGTGGGCGCGTATTCGGCGACCGAAATGCCGAACAGCGCGGGCGCAAGCAGCGCAATGCCCCGCGCCTGACCGAGCTTGAGTGTGGATGCGCCATCCTTGTTCACGAACGTCTGCTCCACCGCGGCTTCCAGCGGCTGGAAATCGCCCAGCACACGCGCCAGCCCCTGATGGATGGTGAGCAGCCGCTCCGACAGCGGCAGTGTGTCGCGCGATTCCACCGATCCGCAGCCGACATAGATCAGCCGGTTGCCGTCAATCTCGATCACCCCCCAGCCGGTGCGGCGCAGGCCCGGATCGATGCCCAGAATGCGAATCGCTGATGATCTCATGGCTCATGTTACCGCAATAACCCCCGCGGTCATGGCCGGATTTATTCCAGCCATGACCGCTTTGCTTTTGCAGCTTTCAACAGAGGGGATGCCCGGGACATCGGCGCTCTTTAGAATGCCGTTCTGCGAACGGCTATGCCCGGCATGACGGCCGGCAAGTTCCTACAACAACGTCCCGCGCAGGATCATGAGCGCGACGCTGAAATAAATCACAAGACCGGTGACGTCGACCAGCGTGGCGACGAACGGCGCAGACGCGCTCGCAGGATCGAAACCCAGCTTTTGCAGGGCAAAGGGCAGCATCGCGCCGGCGACGGAACCGAACGTGACGATTCCCACCAGCGCCACGGAGACCGTCAGGGCCACCAGAATCCAGTGCTCGCCATAATCAAAAAAACCGAATTTCTGCCAGACCACAATTCGCGTGACGCCGATCGCGCCCAGCATCACGCCGAGCAGGATTCCGGTCGGCAGTTCGCGCAGCGCCACCCGCCACCAGTCGCCGAGTTTCACATCGCGCAGCGCCAGCGCGCGGATCAGAAGCGATGTCGCCTGCGAGCCGGAATTGCCGCCCGAACTCATGATGAGCGGAATGAACAGCGTCAGCACGATCGCTTTCTCAAGCTCGTCCTGAAAATGCTGCATGGCGCTGGCGGTCAGCATTTCGCTGAGGAACAGGAGACACAGCCAGCCTCCGCGCTTGCGGATCATCTCGAAGAAGCTGATTTGCAGATACGGCTCGTCGATCGCCTCCATGCCGCCGAATTTCTGCACGTCCTCGGTGCTTTCATCGACGATGGTATCGATGATGTCGTCGAAGGTGACGATGCCGAGCAGATGCTCCATCTTGTCGACCACGGGCACCGCCAGAAGATCGTGACGGGCGATCAGCCGCGCCACGTCCTCGCGGTCGGTCAGCGGCAACGTGGTGATCGGCTCGGCGGCGAGCGTGAGGATATTGGCGGACGGCTCGCCCGAAATCAGGCGGCGCAGGCTGACCGCGCCGACCAGACGGCGCGTGACCGGATCGCGCACATAGATCGCGTAGATCGTCTCGCGGGTGCGCTCGACATGGCGGATATGCTCGAGCGTCTGCGCCACGCTCCAGTTGCTCGGCACGCTGACGAACTCGGTCGTCATCATCGCGCCGGCGGTGTTTTCCGGATAGGCCAGAAGGCTCGTGATCGCGACGCGGGACGCATCGTCGAGCCCCTGCATCAGTTCGGCTTTGGCCGGGTCTTCGAGCTGCTGGACGATGTCGGCGGCCATGTCGGCCGACATGCCGCTCAAAAGATGCGCCGCGACCGCGCGCGGCAACTCCTCAATGATTTCAGCCGCAAAATACAATTCCGGCTTGTCGAGAATTTCGACCGCAGCCTCGCGCGGCAGCAGGGTCAGCACCGCCGCCGCTTCGTCCGGCTCAAGCTGGTTGAGCACGTCAACCTTGTCGGCGACATACTCGTCGGACAGGCTGGCGGCGATCACAGCCGGATTGAAGCCGTCGTCCGTCGCGCTATTCCTGGCGGTGTGGGTATCCGTCATGGCTCACCTTCGGATTCTGCCGGTCCCGGCAGGTCGGTGAGCAGGCAGCTCTCAGACCAAGTCCGTGACCGGCGATGTAGATTGACTGTCGCTTGGCATGGTTGGAGCTTCCAATGATGGAGCGCGAACAACGTTCAACGCCGCCGCGAAGGAAATGATCCTTCGCCGCGGCGGCGTCAAGACAAATTGCGAAAACGGACTCCGCTCGCGCAAGACCGGATCGCACGCCAGCTTCCATCGTCATGTCCGGCTTCATGCCGGGCATCCACGTCTTTACAATGTCATATCTTTGAAAAGGACAGCGCGGATGGCCAGGACAAAAGGGCGTTCACGCTCGTCTTTCGACGGGCTATGCCCGGCCATGACATCATTGCCATGACATCATTTCAGTTTACGGCAAACCGTATCTCTCTCAGGCGCTCATCTTGGCGGCGAGCGCGTCGGAGACTTCGAAATTGGCGTAGACGTTCTGCACGTCGTCATGCTCGTTCAAGAGGTCCAGCAGCTTGAACAGCTTCTCGCCGACCTCATCACTGACCGCGATGTTGTTCTGCGGCTTCCAGATCAAAGCGGCCTTGCGCGGTTCGCCGAACTTCGCTTCCAGCGCCTTGGCGACGTCGCGGAATGTGTCCTGCGAAGCGTAGACCTCGTGTCCGTCCTCGTCGGAGGCGACATCGTCTGCGCCGGCTTCGATCGCAGCTTCAAGCATGTCGTCGGCGGAGGCCTTGCCGGCATCGTATTCGATCACGCCGACGCGGTCGAACATGAACGACACCGAGCCGGTTTCGCCGAGATTGCCGCCGGACTTGGTGAAATAGGAGCGGATGTCCGAAGCCGCGCGGTTACGGTTGTCGGTCAACGCCTCGACGATGACGGCGACACCGCCGGGGCCGTATCCCTCATAGCGAATTTCGTCGTAGTTCTCGCTGTCGCCGCCGCTCGCCTTCTTGATGGCGCGCTCGATGTTGTCGCGCGGCATGTTTTCCTGACGCGCGGCGACCACTGCGGCACGAAGACGCGGATTCATCGCAGGATCAGGGGGGCCGAGCTTGGCGGCCACCGTGATTTCTCGCGCCAGCTTGCCGAAGACCTTGGACTTCATCGCATCCTGCTTGCCCTTGCGGTGCATGATGTTCTTGAACTGGGAATGTCCGGCCATGTGGATGACTCTCTTGATCTTTTCGGCAACAGGAAACGCACACGCTGGATGTGGCGCGGCGCGGGTTTATAGGCCCGTCACACATAAAATTAAAGGCGCACCGCGCAATTTTCGGTATGGCGGTGTGGCAGGCCGAGCCCCCTCCGGGCTCAGCATCGGCGGTACTCATTAACCATGAATTCACGCCGGAATGAGAGACTTCACGGACGATCCGCAACATTTCCGTCACTCCCATTCAGAGAAGACCATCGATGGCGTTCGGCCTTCTTCGCAAGCGGCTGCCGGAAAAGGAACTCCAGACTGCGATCTCCGGCCAGACGCCGGTGACAGCTTCCGGCCTTTCCTCAAATCTTTCTCAGGATCATTCGCAAGTGCCCGCCGACAATTCGGCGCGCGAAATCCTCGAACTGCTCGAACTCGAACTGGTGGCGATGGTGCGCCAATTGGAGCGCGCGGCCAGTTCGGTGGCCAGCGGCGCGCAATCCACCGCCGCCACACTCCACGACATCCGCCATCGCACCGAAGCGCTGACCGGACGCACCAGCGAGGCGGAGAATACGGCGAAAACCTTCTCGCAGGCAGCGGAGAAATTCACCCAGTCCGCGGAAGGCATCGGCGCGCAGGTCCGCGGCGCCACGAAACTCGCAGACGAGGCCGGCGAAGCCGCGCGCGAAGCCAGCATCAATGTCGAGCGCCTGCGCGAATCCTCGGCCGCCATCGGCAACGTCGTCAATCTCATCGCGGCCATCGCGCGGCAGACCACGCTCTTGGCGCTGAATTCGACCATCGAGGCGGCACGCGCTGGCGCGGCCGGACGCGGTTTCGCGGTGGTGGCCTCCGAGGTGAAGGCGCTGGCGGTGCAGACCCAGACCGCCACCGAAGAAATCAGGCTCAAGATCGACGCCCTGCAAAAGGACGCGGCGACATCGTTCGACGCGGTGCATCGCATCTCGATGGCGATCGACGCGATCCGTCCGGTGTTCGAACACGTCAACAACGCGGTTGCCGAGCAGAACGAGACCACAGGCGAGATCGCGCTGAACGCGGCGTCCGCAACGAACTTCATCGCTTCGGTCGGCACCAGCAGCGCCGAGATCGACGACGCCACCCGCGAAGCCGAAGCGCATGGCGAAAGCGTCGCGCAGGCCGGCAAGGCCGTGACCATGTTCGCCGAAAAGCTCAAGACACGCTGCGCCGTTTTACTGCGGCAAGGCGAGCGCCAAAACAATGAAGAGCGCAAGGCCGAACGCATGCCATGCCGCCTACAGATCGAGATCGCGCAGCCTTCTATTAAAGCCGAGGTGTTCGAAATATCGCTCGCCGGAATTCTGATTGTCGGCCCGGACGCGCAGAGCATTCCGCTCCATGCGATCCTGAATGCTGATTTGCAGGACATCGGGCCGTGCAAGATTCGCGTTCTCGAGCACACCAAGTCCGGTGCGCAGGCCGAGTTTGTGTCTGCGGACGCCGCGCTGATCGACAGGATCGAGGACAAGATCTGGGCGATCCACGATGAAAACACCGAAGCTGTGACGCGGGCGATGGAAGCCGGAGACGCGATCACAAAAATCTTCGAAAGCGCTGTGGCCGATGGCGACATCTCCCTCGAAGACATGTTCGACGAAAATTACCTCGCCATCGAGGGCACCGAGCCCATCCAGCATCGCTCGCGCTGTCTCGATTGGGCAGACCGCGCGCTGCCTGACTTTCAGGAGGCGCTTCTGGCGCGCGACGAACGCCTCGCCTTCTGCGTCGCCATC
>DASWQB010000368.1:0-4597 GCA_036398335.1 Afipia sp.
GACGGTCGCCGTCCGGCAACAGCGGCGCAAGGATCGAAGGAATGATGCCGGGCGAAGAAGACGAAGAGGAGTCGTCCGGTTTGGTCAGCGCGGCATCCGCACTCCCCGCGACGCCGTTCATCGAAACCAGATCGGCAGCCAGCACAGCGACCGTTACGGCGATCACAACACGAAACAGCCAGCGCAAAACCTGCTCATCGGGATTGCCCGCCATCCAGGTGTGAAAGCGGCTCTGCCATGTGGACGGCGTCATGGCGATCCTATTTGTGCGGCCGCGCCGACGACAGCGGCGTGACATTTTCGTCATCCGCAGCAGGCGCGGATTCCACCACAGGCTCGCGAGGCTTATCATGCAAACTTTGCGTCCGTGCCGTAAAGCTCGCATCTTCCACTTCGCGCGCCATGTGCAGGGCCGAGATCAGCTCAGCCGCCGTCATGGTGGATGCACTGGCCTGCGGCATCCCCTCACGGCGGATCGCGGCATGCACCACGCAAAGAATGAGAACCAGCACCGCCGGCATCAGATCGATCGAGATCGCGCCCGCCCAGCTCGGAATAAAGTCGCCCGCGTAGCGCAACACCGCTTCAGCCGGCGACATCGACTGAAAGCGCGCCGGTTCGACACGCGGCGTTGCGAGAATTTTATCGGCGGCGTCCGCAAGCGAAGCCGATTGCGCGGCGATGGCGCCCTCCACCTTGCCGACCACGGACGTCTGCCGCTCGGCGAGATCGGATGTTCGCCCGCCAGCCGCCGGCGCGATAAAGCCGGACATCAGGCTGGTTGCCGCGCGTTTCACCGAGGGCGCAACAGACGTCTGCTGCAAATTCGCGACAATGCCGGACACCGCCAATGATTCCGTCGCGAATGCATCGCTGCGGGCGGAGATAGGGCCGCGATCCGAGATCAGTTCGCGCATCTTGGTGAGATGCTTGCCTCCATCCTCGAACAACGCCGTGGCGCGCTTGCCGGAGGCCTGAACTTCCTGCGCGAGACTATCGAGCTGGCTCGACATCTGGGTCAGAAGCTGCACCACGGTGCCCGATCCCGATGTGCCGGTGAGCGAACCGGCCCGCTCGGCTTCAGCGAGCTTGGAAAATCGCGTCGAGGCCATTTGAATATCCGGCAAGAGACTCTGCGCCGCGATAGCATTGGAATTGGCGGTGTCGAGATCGCGCGTATAGTTCTGCACAGTGATAGCGAGATGCTGCTGGATCGCGGCGGCACCGGCGAGCGCCGATGCGTTGAGCCATGACGACATCGCCACGATCATCAGCGAGCCGAGCAGCATGCAGCCGAACATCAGATTGCGCCCGGTGCGGTTCACCACATGCGGCATGAACTGCATCAGAAAAATCCAGAAAGCGTAGATTCCGACCGACACCGCGACCGAATAAATGACGGCGGCGAAAAATACGGTGGTAGCGCTGCCGTTGAGCAGTTCGCGCACGCCCAGATAAGTGTAAACGCCCGCAGCCAACGCGAGAATGGCGGTCGTTATCTTGAGCGTCACTTCGAGGCGCTCAACTCCTTTGGTTAACAGCAGCGATGTGGACATGATTCATCCTGTGCGGCTCCCCCAAGCCGTCAAGCAAGCACTCCCCAATGTCGTAAGTTCCTCTGATTTAGAGACAAATTCTGGCGACATGATGTCTCCACATTGTGCCGTCATAGAAATGTCTTCCGCGCGTTGCTTTTGAGCAGCGCACCGTCCGCGTGCTTGGCAGCCTTTGGCGGCCTGTTGGCAACGATGCCCGCCCGGACTTAATTCCACGAACTTAGGGACAATGACATGAAGAGATTTGCGCTCGCCGCATTCGCGGCGCTGTCGGCGATTCCGTGCGCTTTCGCACAGGGTGCTGATTATCAGGGCATGGTAGCCTCCCACGCCGCCGCCAACGGAGTTCCCGTGGAACTCGTTCATCGCGTTATCATGCGTGAAAGCCGCTACAATCCCCGCGCCGTCAGCAAGGGCAATTACGGCATCATGCAGATCCGTCTGCAGACCGCACGTGGCCTTGGCTACACCGGAACCGCGCAGGGTCTTCTCGATCCGGAAACCAACATGACTTACGCCGTGAAATATCTGGCCGGTGCTTATCAGGCAGCGGGCGGAAACTATGATCGCGCGGTACATTATTATGCCGCCGGATATTACGGCGCCACCAAGCGCCAGCGCGCGATGGACGCCAACGCGGAAATGCTGCCGGGCGTGCAGACGATATCCTACGACGAGAACGGCACCGCCATCGTGCAGCGGGTTCATCACCGCCATCACTGACGGGCGGTGTGAGTCAGGCCTGATCGATGTGTCCCGGGCGCAGCGCAGCATCATCAGCGCGTTTACACGCATCTTCACCGTGCCATGGTGATGCGCTGCTGAACCGGGACCGCTCCAGAGCGTGACCGCAACGGTCCCGGCTCTGCGATGCAACGTTGCACGTTGCATCGCGTCCGGGACAGGTTGCCTTCGCTTTCGGTTTATGTCCGCGAGGCGGCCGTATTGCTGGTCATGCGGTCGTCGATCCGGGTTGCCTGATGACCTGTGGATGGCCGTTGTCGTCGATCGAGACGTAAGTGAAGTTACCGTCCGTCACCAGAATGACGCCGCTCTCGCCGCGCCGCTGCACCCAGGCCTCGATATGCACCGTGATCGAGGTGCGGCCGACGCGCGCCAGCGAGCCATACACAGAGACGAGATCGCCGACATAGACCGGCTTGCGGAACGTCATCGCCTCGATGGCGACTGTAACGTTGCGCGACTGCGTGGTCTTGTAAGCGAACACGCTGCCGGCAAGGTCCATCTGGCTCAACAACCAGCCGCCGAAAATATCGCCGTTCTGATTGGTGTCAGCCGGCATTGCCAGCGTGCGAATGGACAATTCGCCCTGCGGCGCTGAGGGCACCGGGTCTGCATGGGTTGGCGTATGGCCAGTGACCGCCGCATCCGTCATATGTCAAATCCTGTCAGCATGATCGCGATTATCTGAAGGTCAGCCATCCGGCATCCGGCTTGAAGCGTTCGCCATATTTTTGCGCGAGCGCTGCCAGCGCATTCGAGACATTCTCCGGCCCGCGGGTACGCGCATAATTCAGTGGACCGCCACGGAACGGCGCATATCCCGTGCCGAAGATCATCGCGCCATCGACCACGTCCGCATTATCGACAATGCCTTCGCGCAGACATGCGACGCAGACATTCGACATCGGCAGAATCAGCCGGTCGATCATGTCATCGGTCGGCGGCGCGGCGGTCGGCCCCTTTTGCACCCGGCCGTTCTTCCACTCATAAAAGCCTCTACCCGTTTTACGTCCAAGTTCGCCCTTGGCGACCTTTTCACGAAGCCATGCCGGAGCCGGCGGCAGCGCCTCGCCGAAATGCTCGCGCAGCTCATCACCGACAGCAAGGCAAATGTCCAGACCGACCTGATCGGCCAGCTCGATGGGCCCCATCGGCATGCCGAATTTCTCGGCGGCGGCATCGATCGTGGTCTTGTCGATCTTCTCGTCCATCATCACCATCGCTTCCAGCATGTACGGCGTCAGCGCGCGATTGACGAGGAAGCCCGGCGAGCTTTTCACCGGCAGCGGCAGGCGGTCGATGCCGCCGACGAATTTCATCGCGGTAGCGAGTGCCTCGGGATCGACACCATCATGGCTGACGACTTCGACCAGTTGCAGACGCGACACCGGGTTGAAGAAATGCAGCCCGAGCAGACGCTGCGGATTTTTCAGCGTGGTGCGCAAATCCTGCAACGGGATGCTGGAGGTGTTGGTCGCAAGGATCGCTCCGGGCTTCATGACCGGCTCAAGGCCTGCATAAACCTTCTGCTTCAAAGCGAGCTTTTCCGGCACCGCCTCGATGATGAGGTCGGCATTGCGCGCGCCGTCTCCGTTCAGATCTGGGATCAGGCGGTCGAGCGCGTCGCGCACGCCGATCTTCTTGCGGATGACTTTGCCGTACAGCTCCGCCGCGCGCTTGACCGCGCCCGCGATCGGCTCGGCCTTCATGTCGGCCAGCGTCACGCGCAGGCCACGATTGGCACACCAGGCGGCGATGTCGCCACCCATCGCGCCCGCGCCGATGACATGGACGTGCTGAATGGTGTTCCTGCCGCCGGCAAGTTTTTTCATCTCATCGCGCAGGAAGAACACGCGGATCAGGTTCTGCGCCGCGGGCGTTATCATCAGTCTGGCAAAAGACGGCTGCTCGGCCGCGAGCATGTCCTTGCGGTTGCCGCCGTGCTTCTCCCACAGATCGATCAGCGCGTAAGGCGCGGGATAATGTTCCTGCGGCGCGGTCTTGTTCGCCTGAGCGCGCATGCGCGAGCCGAGCAAGCCGCGCACAGGCCCGAAATTCAAGACCGTCACAAGCGCGCCCGGCTTGGCGCGTTTCAGGCGGCCGAAGATTGCATCCTTCACGGCGCCGCGCACGTGGCGCTCCTGCGTCACCGCATCAACGAGGCCGAGCGACTTCGCCTTGCGCGCATCGATGGTCTTGCCGGTGAGCATCATCGTCATCGCCTCAATAGGATTGACGAGATGAGCGAACCGCGCGGTGCCACCGAAACCCGGATGCAGGCCGAGCAGCACTTCGGG
>DASWQB010000369.1:0-3625 GCA_036398335.1 Afipia sp.
GCTTCCCGGCGTGAAAACACAGGCCTCGGAGCGGGTGTGGATGAACGTGCCACCCGCCCGCGTCTGGGTTTATCGCAAGGGCTGATGACGCCTTTAAGCATTTCGCACCGTTCGAAAATGCTTTAGTCGTGATCGCATGGCGGCGCTGAAAATCCTTGTCATCCCCGGTTCGATTCGTACGGGCTCGTTGAACGAGAGGCTGGCGGCTGTCGCTGTCAAGGAGCTGGCGCTGCTGGACGTCGACGTCACGAAAATCTCGCTCGGTGATTTTCCGCTGCCGATCTACGACGGCGATCTCGAGAACAAATCGGGCGTGCCGAAGAACGCGGTGGATTTGAAGCGCATGATCGGCGCGCATCACGGCGTCTTCATCGTCAGTCCGGAATATAATTCCTCAGTGCCGCCGCTTCTGAAAAATGCCATCGACTGGGTGACGCGGGTGCGCGACCGCAACGAGACATTCGGACAGGTATTCCGTGAACGTGCCTTTGCGATCGGTGCGGCGTCGGACGGAAAATTCGGCGGATTGCGGGTGCTGATGGCGCTGAGGCAAATCCTCGCGCTCGGCTGCGGCGCCACCGTAATTCCGCAGCAGATGGCGCTGTCTTTCGCCGATCAGGCATTCGACGACATGGATCGCTTCAAGGATGAGCGCGACGCGATGATGCTCCGCGCCACGATGAAGCAACTTATCGCTGTTGCGCAGCAGATGATGTGAGGCTCGAATGACGCGAGAGCTTATAACACCGCGCGACCGCCTGATCGTGGCGCTGGATTTGCCGGATGTCGCTGCGGCGGGAGCGATGGTGACGCGGCTCGGCGACAGCGTCGCATTCTACAAGATCGGCTATCAGCTCGGCTATGCTGGCGGATTGTCGATGGTGGGCGGGCTTGTCGGCGCGGGCAAAAAAGTTTTCGTCGATCTGAAACTGCACGACATCGGCAACACGGTTGCGAGCGGCGTTGAAAGTCTCGCCAGACTCGGCGCGACATTCCTCACCGTGCATGCCTATCCGCAGACCATGAAGGCCGCGGTCGCCGCGCGGGAAGGCTCGAACCTCAAAATTCTCGCCGTCACCGTGCTCACGTCCTACAACGATGACGATGCGAAGGAGGCCGGCTATCGGCTCGGCGTGTCGGACATGGTGACGATGCGGGCACGGCAGGCACAGGCCATCGGCGTCGACGGCATCGTTTGTTCGGCGGAAGAGGCGGCCAATTTGCGCGGGGTTTTGGACCCGAAGATCGCTTTGGTGACGCCGGGCATCCGCCCCGCCGGGAGTGCCGTGGACGATCAAAAGCGGGTCATGACGCCGACCCGCGCCATTGCCGCCGGGGCGGATTATCTCGTGGTCGGCCGCCCTATCATCGCGGCAACCGATCCGAAGGCGGCGGCTGAGGCCATCGTGGCCGAGATCGCCGCCGCAACGTCGTAACCCCTTGAAGAACTGGAGCCTCGCGAGCCTAGGGCCGTGTTGCCGCCGCTGGCCCGCGCCGCTATACCCGCCACAACAAACATTTGAGGGCCGGAAATGTCCGATATGCGTTTGATCGTTGCGGGAGCGGGTGGCCGCATGGGCCGCACCCTGATCCGTGCTCTCGCGGAAACGCCGGGCGCGGTGTTGGCTGGCGCGCTGGAGGCGCCGATCTCGGAACTGCTTGGCGAGGATTCCGGCGTTCTTGCAGGGCTGCCCGCCAACGGCGTGCCGCTGTCCGCCGATCTGTGGACGTTGTCCAAGAACGCGGACGGCATTCTGGACTTCACCGTTCCGGCCGCGACCATCGCCAATGTCGCCATCGCAGCCGAGCGCGGCCTCGTTCACGTCATCGGCACCACCGGCCTGTCGGCCTCCGACGATGCCGTCATCAAGAGCGTGACCTCGCGCGCCATCGTCGTGCAATCCGGCAATATGAGTCTTGGCGTCAATCTGCTCGCCGCGCTGGTGAAGCAGGTGGCGAAATCGCTCGACGAGGATTTCGACATCGAGATCGTGGAGATGCATCACAAAGCCAAGATCGATGCGCCATCGGGCACGGCTTATCTGCTTGGCCAGGCCGCGGCGGACGGGCGCGGGATCAATCTCGGACAGCGCTCGGTGCGCGCGCGCGATGGTCACACCGGCGAACGCAATCCCGGCGACATCGGCTTCGCGACGTTGCGCGGTGGCACCGTGACGGGCGATCACAGCGTGATCTTCGCCGGTCCCTATGAGCGGGTCGAGCTCACGCACAGGGCGGAAGATCGCATGATCTTCGCGCGCGGCGCGCTGAAGGCGGCGATGTGGGCGCATGGCAAGAAGCCCGGCTTCTACACCATGGCCGACGTTCTCGGCATCGGATGAACTGAACGGCAATCGAAACGGAATCATGGAATGAGCGATCGTCTTCTCGTGCTCGTGCGCCACGGCCAGAGCGAATGGAATCTGAAAAATCTTTTCACCGGCTGGAAAGATCCGGGCCTGACTGAGAAGGGTATTGCGGAGGCGCACGAGGCCGGGCGCAAGCTCAAGGCCGAAGGCTTGTCATTCGACATTGCCTTCACCTCGCAGCTCATCCGGGCGCAGACCACGCTCGATCTGGCGCTGAAGGAGTTGGGCCAGACCGGTATTCCGGTCACGAAAAATCTTGCGCTGAACGAGCGCGACTATGGCGACCTGTCCGGCCTCAACAAGGACGATGCGCGCAAGAAGTGGGGCGAGGAACAGGTTCATGTCTGGCGCCGTTCTTACGACGTGCCGCCGCCCGGCGGCGAAAGCCTGAAGGATACGCTGGCGCGCACGCTGCCTTATTATGTGCAGGAGATTCTGCCCGGCGTGCTGCGTGGCCAGCGCACGCTGGTCGCCGCGCATGGCAATTCCCTGCGTGCGCTGATCATGGTGCTGGAGAAGCTGTCGCCTGAGGCCATCATCGCCCGCGAGCTCGCCACCGGCGCGCCGATCATCTACCGGCTCAATGCGGATTCGACAGTGGCGTCGAAGAAGGATTTGGCGGGATAGGAACACAATTGTCATTGCCGGGCTTGACCCGGCAATCCGTCCGTCAAAAAATTTATCCGATGGATGCGCGGGTCAGGCCCGCGCATGTTCATTCATTTACCGTGCTCGGCTTACGACGGCTCCGCCGCCCGTCCCGTCTCCCAGCCCAGCATCGCGCGCTTGCGGGTGATGCCCCAATGATAACCGGTCAGCGCGCCGCTCTTGCCGAGCACGCGATGACACGGCACCACGAATGAAATCGGATTCTTGCCGACCGCCGCGCCGACCGCACGCGACGCTTTCGGCGTCAGAATCTTGTTGGCGACATCCGAATAGGTTGTGGCGCGGCCCATCGGGATTTTGAGAAGCGTCTCCCACACCCGCACCTCGAAATCGGTCCCGATCAAAACCACGCGCAATGGCTGGTCCGCACACCAGCGCGCGGAATCGAAAATCCGCGCGGCAAGCGATGCGGTCAGGGCCTGATCCTGCGCATAATTGGCGAGCGGCCAACGGCCCTTCATGTCAGCCAACGCCGCCTGCTCCTCCCCCTCGTCGGCGAAGGCGAGGCCGGCAAGTCCGCGCTCGCTGGCGATGATGAGGGCGGTTCCGAACGGTGAGGGATGGAAGCCGTATTGCAGCTTCGTTCC
>DASWQB010000370.1:0-4695 GCA_036398335.1 Afipia sp.
ATGCCCGGCCTTGTGCCGGGCATCCACGTCTTTTTTGAAGCCAAGACGTGGATGGCCGGGACGAGCCCGGCCATGACAAAACAATAACGATTGATGCTTCAAGGAGCGATCAATGACGAAATCTGAACAATGCACAGATAATTTCGCCCGCCGGCACATCGGGCCCTCGCCGCGCGACATCGCGGCGATGCTCGATGTTGTCGGGGCGGAAGGCCTGGACGCGCTGATGGACGAAACACTGCCTTCGTCCATTCGCCGCAACGCTCCGCTCGGGCTTCCCGCGGCGATGAGCGAAACGCAGGCGCTGGCGCATATCGGCAAGCTCGCCGCGAAAAATCAGGTGTTCACCTCGCTGATCGGCCAGGGCTATTCAGGCACGATTTTGCCGCCCGTGATCCAGCGCAACATCCTGGAAAATCCGGCGTGGTACACGGCCTATACGCCCTACCAGCCCGAGATCAGTCAGGGACGACTGGAAGCGCTGTTCAACTTTCAGACCATGATCTGCGATCTCACCGGCCTCGATGTGGCCAATGCCTCGCTGCTCGATGAGGCGACCGCTGCCGCCGAAGCGATGGCGCTGGCGGAGCGCGTCTCATCGGTGAAAACGAAATCGTTTTTCGTCGATCAAAACGTGCATCCGCAGACGCTCGCGGTGCTGCGCACGCGCGCCGAGCCGCTCGGCTGGACGCTGATCGTCGGCGACCCGGCGCACGATCTTTCAAGCGCCGATGTGTTCGGTGCGCTGCTGCAATATCCCGGCACCGACGGCGCATTGCGCGATCCGCGCGAGGCCATCGCGGCCATCCATGCCAAAGGCGGCATTGCCATCGTCGCGGCGGACATTCTGGCGCTGACATTGCTCGCCTCCCCCGGCGAACTCGGCGTCGACATCGCCATCGGCTCGACGCAGCGCTTCGGCGTGCCGATGGGCTATGGCGGACCGCACGCGGCCTATATGGCGGTGAAGGATGCGCTGAAGCGCTCGATCCCCGGACGGCTGGTCGGCCTGTCGGTGGATTCGCGCGGCGCGCCAGCTTATCGCCTCGCGCTGCAAACCCGCGAACAGCACATTCGCCGCGAAAAGGCGACATCGAATATCTGCACCGCGCAGGTGCTGCTGGCGGTGATCGCCTCGATGTACGCCGTCTATCATGGCCCGGAAGGATTGCAGGCGATCGCGCGCAAAATTCACCGTCAAACGAGCGTGCTGGCGGCAGGGCTGAAAAAGCTCGGATTTGCGCTGTCTTCCGAAGCCTATTTCGACACCGTCACGATTGCGGCCGATAGCGCAAAACAGAAGGACATTCTCGCCCGCGCGCTGGATGAAAGGGTCAATCTGCGTATCGGCAACGGCTTCCTCTGCGTCGCGCTTGACGAGACCACGACGCCGGGGATTGTCGAAGCGGTGTGGCGCGCGTTCGGCGGCACGCTGTCTTACACCGAGACAGAGATGGATGCGCGCGATGCGCTGCCGCCCGATTTGAACCGGACGAGCGCGTTTCTGACCCATCCGGTATTTCATGCCCATCGCTCCGAAACCGAATTGCTGCGCTACATGCGCAAACTCTCCGACCGCGACCTCGCGCTCGACCGCGCGATGATCCCGCTCGGCTCCTGCACCATGAAGCTGAATGCGACGACGGAAATGATTCCGGTGACATGGCCGCAATTCGGCGCGCTGCATCCGTTCGCGCCCAAGGATCAGGCGGCCGGCTATCATGAAATGTTCGGCGCGCTTGAGGAATGGCTGGCCGCCATCACCGGATATGACGCGGTGTCGCTGCAGCCGAACTCGGGCGCGCAGGGCGAATATGCCGGGCTGCTCGCGATCCGCGCCTATCACACCGCGCGCGGCGAGCCGCATCGCAAAGTGTGTCTTATTCCCTCCTCCGCGCACGGCACCAATCCGGCATCCGCCAGCATGGCGGGCATGGATGTGGCGGTCGTCGCCTGCGACACGCAGGGCAATGTGGACGTGGCGGATTTGCGCGACAAAGCCGCGCGGCATGCCGGCGATCTTGCGGCGATCATGATTACCTATCCGTCCACGCATGGCGTGTTCGAGGAACGCATTCGCGAGATCTGCGATATCGTTCATGCGCATGGCGGACAGGTGTATCTGGACGGCGCCAACATGAACGCGCAGGTCGGATTGTCACGCCCCGGCGACTACGGCGCCGATGTCAGCCATCTCAATCTGCACAAGACGTTCTGTATTCCCCATGGCGGCGGAGGCCCGGGCGTGGGCCCGATCGGGGTGAAGAAACATCTCGCGCCGTTCCTGCCCGGGCATTCCGGTGCCGACGCTGCGGACAAAAGCGTGCACGGCGTTGGTCCGGTCAGCGCCGCGCCGCATGGCTCCGCATCGATCCTTGTGATTTCCTATCTCTATATTCTGATGATGGGCGATGAAGGGCTGCGGCGCGCGACGGAAGTAGCGATCCTCAATGCGAACTATATCGCGCGGCGGCTCGATCCGTACTTTCCGGTGCTCTATCGCAATCACAAGGGCCGGGTCGCGCATGAATGCATCGTGGATCCGCGTGGGCTGAAAACATCGAGCGGCGTCAGCGTCGATGACATCGCCAAGCGCCTGATCGATTACGGCTTCCACGCGCCGACCATGAGTTTCCCCGTGCCGGGCACGCTGATGATCGAGCCGACCGAATCCGAATCGAAGGCGGAGCTGGATCGCTTCTGCGAGGCGATGATCGCGATCCGCCGCGAGATCGCCGATGTCGAGGCCGGGCGCTGGCCCATCGAGGCCTCGCCGCTGCGCCAGGCGCCGCATACCGTACATGACATCGCCGACGACAACTGGCAGCGGCCATACGCGCGCGCGGAGGGGTGCTTTCCGGCAGGTTCGTCCCGCACCGACAAATACTGGTCGCCGGTCGGCCGCGTGGACAACGTCCATGGCGACCGGAACCTTGTGTGTTCGTGTCCGCCCGTCAGCGATTACGCGCAGGCGGCGGAGTAGTTATCAGCGTCGTCCCCGTGCAGGCGGGGACCCAGATTTTCTCATCCACATGAACCCGAGGCTTCTGGTTCCCGCTTGCGCGGGAACGACGTCGAAAGATCCTAGCTATCGATTCCTTGCTAGCGAATAAAAAACGGGCGCTCCGGATGTCGGCAACTCAACATCCGCAGCGCCCGCCTGCTTCTGACGGCATGATGGATCCGAAAAGGATTCCCGTCTTTCCGGTCATGCCGACTCAAGCCTTGCGGACCTGAGTTTCAGAAGCTTTTTCGGCTTTCATGTAGTGAGGCGTTTTCTCAGGCGCGAAGCGGTTTCCACCCTCTAGGCCACGCCCGAGAACATGCTTTGCTTGAAAACGCCATGAACTTATTCTTCCGGCTCTTCGCCATCGGCATCGCGCTCCGGAGGACCGGCAAGAATCTGTTCGGCGATCAGGCCTGAATTTTGCCGGATCAACGCTTCGATCTTCGCCGTCATGTCCGGATTGGCTTTCAGGAATGCTTTGGAATTCTCGCGGCCTTGCCCGAGACGCTGGCTGTCATAGGAGAACCACGCGCCGGATTTCTCCACGATGCCCGCCTTGACGCCGAGATCGAGGATCTCGCCCATCTTGGAGACGCCCTCGCCATACATTATGTCGAACTCGACCTGCTTGAACGGCGGGGCCAGCTTGTTCTTCACCACCTTGACACGGGTCTGGTTGCCGACCACCTCGTCGCGCTCCTTGATCGCGCCGATGCGGCGGATGTCGAGGCGCACGGAAGCGTAGAATTTCAGCGCGTTGCCGCCGGTGGTGGTTTCGGGCGAGCCGTACATCACGCCGATCTTCATCCGGATCTGATTGATGAAGATCACCATGGTGTGGGATTTGTTGATCGAGGCGGTGAGCTTGCGCAGCGCCTGGCTCATCAATCTTGCCTGGAGCCCGGGCAACGCATCGCCCATCTCGCCCTCGAGTTCGGCGCGCGGCACGAGAGCCGCCACCGAATCGACCACCAGCACATCGACCGCGCCGGAGCGCACCAGCGTGTCGCAGATTTCCAGGGCCTGCTCGCCGGTGTCCGGCTGCGAAATCAGAAGGTCGTCGATATTCACGCCCAGCTTGCGGGCATAGACCGGATCGAGCGCGTGTTCGGCGTCGATGAAAGCGCAGATGCCGCCCTTTTTCTGGGCCTCGGCCACGGTGTGCAGCGCCAGCGTGGTCTTGCCGGAGGATTCAGGACCGTAAATCTCCACCACGCGCCCTTTGGGCAGGCCGCCGACGCCGAGCGCGATGTCCAGCCCCAGCGAGCCGGACGAAATGGTCTCGATATCCATCGAGCGGTCGTTCTTGCCAAGCCGCATAACGGAGCCCTTGCCGAACTGGCGCTCGATTTGCGAGAGCGCGGCCGACAAAGCCTTGGTCTTGTCCATTGAGGTTCCTTCGACGATACGCAGGGCAGCAGGTGCCATAGGTCGTGCTCCTTATGAACGGGATTCGCCAGCCAAACAAACGGCAGGAAGACCGGGATTTCGGGCCGGGGATTCGGCCCGCTCAGAGCAGTGTACCCCATTTGTTCCTTGTTCGCAATATGTTCTTTTGATGCCGAGTGGACCGGCCTGTTGTAGCGGCGTTCGCTTTTTGGCGTCGGCGTGCCAGAATTAAATGGCGACGAAATCAGCCAAGTGGTTGATTCAGTTGATTGAGCATCGTCCGCAATAGCCGCCTAGCC